>JAZOBL010000090.1:0-17257 GCA_045595945.1 Faecousia sp. | reverse complement strand
CCGCCGCCGGCAGGCAAGAGAATTTTTTAACCCCAGAGCGCGGAGAGCATGGGGATGACCTGCTTCTTTCGGCTCATGACACCGGGCAGGAACAGGGTGCTGTCCTTGGGCACCACGCCAAAGGCCTGGTGGATGATCTCGTCGTCGCCCACATAGATCAGCTGGGTGCCTTCCTTCAGCACATCCGTGAGCATCAAGATCACCATGGACAGGTGCTTTTCCTCCGCAGCCTGCCGCATCAGCGCCAGAAAGGCATCCTTGCGCTCCAGCATCTTGGGGCTGTCCACGCAGGTGACCTGAGCAACTGCCAGATCGTAGCCGGCAATGTGGAAATCCTTGTAGTCGGCAAACAGCAGATCCCGCTCACTTCGGTTTTCCAAGGAGGCGGAGAAGATCTCCCGTCCCAGCTCCTCCAGGGACACATTGGCGATCCGTGCCATCCGCTCCGCGGTGCGGATATCCCGCTCGGTGCAGGTGGGGGACTTGAACATGACCGTGTCGGAGATGATGGCGGCGGCCATCATGCCGGCCATTTTCTCTGTGGGCATCAGACCCTTATCCTGGAACATGGAGGCGATGATGGTATTGGTAGAGCCTACCGGCTCGTTGCGTACATAGATCGGGTTGGCGGTCTGGATATCTGCCAGCCGGTGGTGGTCGATGATCTCCAGGATCTCTGCCTCCTCCAGACCGGGTACAGACTGGGCGGCTTCGTTGTGATCCACCAGGACTACCCGCTTTCTTCTGGGACGCAGCAGATGGTATCGGGTCAGCACGCCAACCACCTTTTCCTGCTCGTCAAGGATAGGATAGCAGTGCTCCCTAAATTTCAGCACCTGCTCCCGGACTTCGTCCACCCGGTCCTCCATATGGAAGCAAACCAGATCGTCTTTCCGGCAGATCCGGCCAATGGGGGCAGATTGGAAGATCAGCCGGGCGGCGCGATATGCGTCATAGGGGGTGGAGATAATACAGGTGGAGGTGGGCATACACTTAAATTCCTCGTCCAGCTCCGCCTGACACAGCACCAGACAGTTGACATTCATTTGGAGCGCCCGGCGGATCATATCCGGCTGGTGACCGCACAAAACAATGGAATTTTTCGAGTTAAACAGCAGATTATCTCGGCACTGGGGCAGGGCGATGGAAATCTCACCGGAAATGGTGTCGGTGTCGTCACCGGCATCGTTCAGGAGCTTGCCCTCCAGCACAGACACCACATTAAACAGGGGCACGGGCTCCAGATATCCGGAGGAGATCAGCTCCATGTTGTAGCTGGCCACATTCTCCCGGGAGAGCATGCCATAGAGAGTGCCGTCGTCTTTGGTCACAGGCACAGCGGAGATGTTCTTCTGCTGCTGCATGATCTTCCAGGCACGGCTGACGGTCACGGCGGTGCTTAAAAACGGCGGAGTGTCAAACTCCAGATCCTTCACCTGGGTGTACATGGTGTGGATGCGCTTGGGAGGATCAAAACCGAATTTCTGCAGCACCATGTGGGTCTCGTCGGAGACATGACCCAAACAGGCAGCCTCGTATTCCCGGTCGCCCACCGCGTTCCGCAGGGCGGCATAGGCCATAGCGGCCACAATGGAGTCGGTATCCGGGTTTCGGTGTCCGGTAACATAAATGGGATCCATACACAGTTCCTCCTTCGGTTAGGCTTGTTCAGCAGTGATCTCTCCGGCAAGGCTGCGCCGGAAAAGCTCGGCGATCTGGGCCTGATCCATACCTTGGCCCAGAGCCCACATGAGCTTGGTCATGGCGGCCTCGGAGGTCATATCCCGGCCCTGGATCACTCCCAGCTCCAATAGCTTTGTACCAACTTGATAGACCCGCAGGTCAGAGCTGTCGTACAGGCATTGGGTGGTGACTACCACACTGATGCCGGCTTCCACTGCCTCCCGGATACGGTCAAGACCGGCACCCAGCACATTGATGCCGCCTAGGCCAAAGGCCTCCAGCACAATGCCCCGATACCCCATGTTCACAAGGGCAGGGAAGATATCCGCAGACAGACCCGGGGTCAGCTTCAACAGAAATACATGGTCGTTCAGATTATCCAGCAGCGCCGGCTGATGACCGGTGGGGGGCAGTACCCGGGGGTCAAGCACCAGACCCCGGCTGCTAATCACGCCTACATACCGGGCATTGACACTCTCAAAGGCGGCAAAGTCCGATGCCCGGACCTTCACTGCCCGGCAGCCCCGCATAACCCGGCGGTCAAAGGCCAAAAATACACCGGGCGCCCCGGAGGCAGCCATAGCGAACGCAGTTCGCAGGTTGTCCGGCCCGTCGCTGAGCACATCCGTAAGAGGCAGCTGAGAGCCAGTGAACACCACAGGTACCTGCACCCCCGGCAGCATAAAGGTCACCGCAGAGGCCGTGTAGGCCATGGTGTCTGTGCCGTGGGAGACCACAATACCGTCAAAGGCAGTCTGCTTGCGGTAGATGGTCCGGGCAAGCTGCTGCCATTCCTCCGGACGGATGTTGGAGGAATCCAGACACATCACATCCTCTACGGTGATGTCATAATAAATTTCCAGCTGCCGGATCTCCCGCTCCATCACCTGGGCCCGGCGGGGCTCTAAGCCCTCTTCTCCCGGTAGGGAAGCAATGGTGCCGCCGGTGGTCAGCAGTAAAATATGTTTTTTTGTATTCATAAGCAACCTCTTTGGGTGTTGGATTCAAAAAAGGATATACACTATTCATTATATCCCCGGTTGCATAAAATAGCAAGAAAAATCCGCCAGCCCCTACCAAAGACAGACAAAAGCAAGCGTTAACAATAAATTCAAAAAGCAACCCCTTGACAATTTTAGCACTCTCTGCTATAGTGTGCTTAGCACTCAAAGACAAAGAGTGCTAACCACCAAAAAGGAGGAGACAAATGGAACTGACCGAACGAAAAAAGAAAGTCCTGCGCAGCGTGGTGGATCTGTACATCCGTACCGCCGAGCCTGTGGGCTCCAAGGCCATTACCGAGCAGCCGGATATGTCCTACTCCTCCGCCACCATCCGTAACGAAATGGCTGACTTGACCGCAATGGGTTATCTGGAGCAGCCCCATACCAGTGCAGGCCGCATTCCATCCGCCGCCGGTTACCGGCTGTATGTGGATGAGCTGATGGCCGACTACCGGCTGAGTATGGATGAGACTCGCTCTATCAACGATGCCATTGAGGAAAAAATGCAGCGTGTGGATAAGATGGTGGAAAAAGTCGCAAAATTAGTAAGTCAGGCCACTGACTTGCCTGCGATTTCCATGGCCTCCCGCCAGACGGATGTGACCGTCAAGCGGTTTGAGCTGATCTTGGCAGGCCAAGGTGCTGTGATTTTGGTGCTAATGCTCTCCGATGAGCAGGTGGTCAACAAGCTGATCAAGCTGCCGGTACAGGCAGAGGATGCAGATTTGAAGCTGCTCAGCGCGGTGCTTAACGCCACCATGACCGGCATCCCCACAGAGGACTTCACCCCAGAGCTGCTGGAGCGGATCATGGGCGCTGCCGGCCCGGCAGCAAGCCTGGTTCCCATTGTGATGGAGTTTGCCACAGAGACCGTGCGCAGCCGCAGCAGCACCAACATGGCCGTTGCCGGACATATGCGCCTGCTGGGGCAGCCGGAATACCGGGATGTGGATAAGGCCCAGCGGATCATGTCTACCCTGGATGAAGAATCCCTGTCCAATCTGCCTGCTATCATGCAAAACGCCAACGGCACTCAGGTGCTGGTAGGCCCGGAGAATGTGGCGCAAGAGCTGAAGGACACCTCCGTGGTCATGACGAAATTCGACATCGGCGACGGAATGCAGGGTATGATCGGTGTGGTGGGTCCCACCCGGATGGACTACGCAAAGGTCACCGCAAGACTCTCTTATTTTGCAGAGAGCTTGTCCAAGCTGTTCGCGAAGCCGGAAAACCCCGCTCTGCCGGAAGCAGCGGAAGAACCCCATAAGGAGGCATAACATAAGTGGCAACGGAAGAAACACTGGAACAGGAAGTAGCGGAAACCGAAGAAATTACGGAAGAAGCTTCTACCGAGGAAACCTCACCGGTAAACGAGTGGGAGGAAAAATATAACGCCGAGCACGACAGTTACCTGCGTCTGGCAGCGGATTACGACAACTTCCGCAAGCGTACCATTAAGGAAAAAGAGCAGTCCTACGGAAACGGCAAAGCCGACGCCGTGGAAAAGCTCCTGCCGGTGTACGACAATCTGGAGCGGGCTCTGCAGCAGGAAACCCAGGACGAGGCCTTCAAAAAGGGCGTGGAGATGACCATGACCCAGCTGGTGGGTATCTTCTCCAGCTTAGGTGTGGAGATCTTCGGCAATGTGGGAGATCCCTTTGATCCCAACATCCACAACGCGGTGATGCACACCGAGGATGAGAATTTCAGCGAGAACACCATCTGCCAGGTGTTCCAGAAGGGCTTTAAGCTGGGAGAAAAAATCGTAAGATTTGCCATGGTACAAGTGGCTAATTAATTTATATACAATTAACTTTATTATATAGGAGGAACTTAATTATGGGTAAAATTATTGGTATTGACTTGGGTACGACCAACTCTTGTGTTGCTGTTCTGGAAGGCGGCGAGGCTGTTGTCATCGCCAACGCCGAAGGCGGCAGAACCACCCCCTCTGTGGTGGCATTTTCTAAGACCGGTGAGCGTATGGTGGGCCAGGTGGCAAAGCGCCAGGCTGTGACCAACGCAGACCGTACCATTGCTTCCATCAAGCGCCACATGGGTGAAGATTACCATGTGACCGTTGACGGCAAGGGCTACACACCTCAGGAGATCAGCGCCATGGTGCTGCAGAAGCTGAAGGCAGACGCCGAAAGCTACCTGGGTCAGCCGGTTACCGAGGCGGTCATCACCGTTCCCGCATACTTCTCTGACGCCCAGCGTCAGGCTACCAAGGACGCCGGAAAGATCGCCGGTCTGGAGGTAAAGCGGATCATCAATGAGCCCACCGCAGCTGCTCTGGCATACGGTCTGGACAAGGACAGCGACCAGAAGATCATGGTCTACGACCTGGGCGGCGGTACCTTCGACGTATCCATTTTGGAGATCGGCGACGGCATCGTGGAAGTTCTGGCCACCGCCGGCGACACCCGTCTGGGCGGCGACGACTTCGATGAGCGGATCATGGACTACCTGGTTGCCGAATTCAAGAAGGCAGAGGGCATCGACCTGAAGAATGATAAGGTCGCTATGCAGCGGCTTCGTGAGGCTGCCGAGAAGGCTAAGATCGAGCTGTCCGGCATGACCACCACCGCCATCAACCTGCCCTATATCACCGCTGACGCCACCGGTCCCAAGCACCTGGATGTGACCCTCAGCCGGGCTAAGTTCAACGAGATGACCGCCGATCTGGTGGAGCGCACCATGAAGCCTGTCCGTCAGGCCATGAGCGATGCCGGTCTGAAGGCTTCCGACCTGCACAAGGTTCTGCTGGTTGGCGGCTCTACCCGTATCCCCGCCGTGCAGGATGCTGTGAAGAGCATCACCGGCAAGGAAGGCTTTAAGGGCATCAACCCCGACGAGTGCGTGGCCCTGGGCGCTGCCATTCAGGGCGGCGTTCTCACCGGCGACGTGAAGGACGTGGTCCTGCTGGACGTTACCCCCCTGTCTCTGGGCATTGAGACCATGGGCGGCGTGTTCACCAGACTCATTGACCGGAACACCACCATCCCTGTCCGCAAGAGCCAGATCTTCTCCACCGCCGCTGACGGCCAGACCTCCGTTGAGGTCCACGTGCTCCAGGGCGAGCGTGAGATGGCTGCTTACAATAAGACCCTGGGCCGCTTCCAGCTCACCGGTATTGCTCCCGCACCCCGGGGTGTTCCTCAGATCGAGGTCTCCTTTGACATCGACGCCAACGGCATCGTGAAGGTCTCTGCTAAGGATCTGGGCACCGGCAAGGAGCAGGATATCACCATCACCGCCTCCACCAACCTGTCTCAGGACGAGATCGACAAGGCTGTGAAGGAAGCTGAGCAGTTCGCTGCGGAAGACAAGGCCCGCAAGGACGAGGTGGACACCCACAACACCGCTGACCAGGTGGTCTACCAGACCGAAAAGACTCTGGGCGAGCTGGGCGACAAGATCACCGACGCCGAGAAGGCTGACATTCAGTCCGCCGTTGACCACCTGAAGGAGGTCAACAAGGGTACTGATATCCAGGCTATCAAGGATGCCACCGACGCGGTCCAGAAGGCATTCTACGCCGTGTCCGAGAAACTGTACAAGAACGCAGCACCTCAGGGCGAGGGCTGCGACCCCAACTGCGGCGGTAACTGCGGCGACGATGTGGTGGATGCTGACTACCAAACTGTTGACTAATCGATTCACCCCTAAAAAGGGGCGGCAAAACGCCGCCCCTTTTCAGTGGTTTCCCGAGGTGAAAATCTATGGCAGATAAACGCGATTACTATGAGGTGCTGGGTGTTGACAAAAACGCCGGCGCCGATGAAATAAAGAAAGCCTACCGCAAGTCCGCAATGAAGTACCATCCGGACCGAAATCCCGGCGACAAGGAAGCTGAGGAGAAGTTTAAGGAGCTGGGTGAGGCATATGAAGTGCTGTCCGACTCCGAAAAGCGCTCCCGGTACGACCAGTTTGGCTTTGCCGGGGTAGACCCCAATTACGGCGGCGGTGCCGGCGGCAGCGGGTTCGGCGGCTTTGGCGGCTTCGGAGACTTTGGAGATATTTTTGGGGAATTCTTCGGTGGCGGACGCCGGCAAAGCACCCAGAACGCCCCCCGCCGGGGCGAAAATGTGGGTGTGCGGCTGGATCTGACCTTTGAGGAGGCCGCCTTCGGCACAGAAAGGGAAGTGTCCGCCCAGCGGATCGAAAACTGCGCCGTGTGTAACGGCTCCGGGTCTGCCGACGGCGCGGTGGAGACCTGCTCTCAGTGCCGTGGTACCGGCCAGGTCCGCACCGTCCAGAACTTTATGGGTATGCAGATGCAGTCCACCGGCACCTGTCCTCAGTGCAGCGGCCGGGGCAAGATCATCAAGAACCCCTGCAATACCTGCCGGGGCAAGGGCAAGGTTCGCCGCACCCAGAAAATTAAGGTGAACATTCCCGCCGGTGTCAATGCCGGGCAAAGCGTCCGGGTCCGGGGCGAGGGCAATGTGGGCGTCAACGGCGGCCCCAACGGCGACCTGCTGGCGGAGATCTACATCAAGCGCCATCCTATTTTTGAGCGGGACGGCATGCATGTATACTGTGAAGTGCCCATCACCTTCACCCAGGCGGCTCTGGGCGGGGAGATCGAGATCCCCACCCTGGACGGCAAGGTGAAGTTCGACCTGCCGGAGGGCACCCAGACCGGCAAGCTGTTCAGCCTGTCCGGACGGGGCATCCCCCAGGTGAATAACCCCAGACGCCGGGGCGACCACCGGTTCACCGTGGTGGTGGAAACACCCACGAAGCTTACCAAGGAGCAGAAGGAGCTGCTGCGGCAGCTGGACGACTCCTTAGACGGCAAGTCCAGTCCCAAGCGGAACAAGTTCTTTGATACCATTAAGGACTTTTTTGACTGATGACAGAGGTCAAAGGAGCCGCCAAGACAAGCAACTGGCACGCGTCGGCGTACAGGTGGTACGGTAGCGCGCCAGTTGCGCAGTAAGTCAAAATGCCTTGCGTAGCAAGCTTTTTGATGCCTATTTGTAGAGGTATGCTTGCCCCCGGTAAGCATTGGGATTTTAGAGTCGCTGCGCGGAGCACTACCCCCAAGAGGAAGGCATTGCACAAAGACCTTTTGCGTAATCTGTGTTTTGACGTTTGACGGCTTTTTTGATCTCTGAAAACAGCCTGTGGATGCTCCACAGGCTGTTTTTATTGACTTTTATGCTCGCCTTTGGTATGCTAAGAAAAACAACAAACGGAGGGGAAACTATTATGAAACGAGCCGATTACATCAGCTGGGACGAATACTTCATGGGTATTGCCATGCTGGCTGCCCGCCGCAGCAAGGACCCCAGCACCCAAGTAGGCGCCTGTATCGTATCTCAGGACAATATCATCATTTCCACCGGATATAACGGCATGCCCAAGGGCTGCAGTGACGATGAATTCCCCTGGGATCGCACCGGCGAGGAGACCAAGTATCCCTATGTGGTCCACGCAGAGCTGAACGCCATCCTCAATGCCAATGGCCGTGACCTGCGGGGAAGCCGGCTGTATGTAGCCCTATTCCCCTGCAACGAGTGCGCCAAGGCCATTATCCAGAGCGGTATCAAAGAGGTCTACTACCTGTCCGATAAGTATGCCGACACCCCCACCACCAAGGCCTCCAAGCGGATGCTGGATGCGGCAGGTGTCCGGTATGTGCAGCTGCGCACCGCGGTCAAGTCCATCACCCTGGATCTTGTGGCCGAGGAAGATAAGTAAAAAACCGGAGTGCGAAAGCACTCCGGTTTTTATAGCTCTGCCAGCTGCTGCTCCAGTTTGGAAAGATCCCGGTCGGTAAGGCCGGAGTAGTTGATCACCAGCTGCCCCAGAGCCTCCTCCGGGACAGAGCCGTGATAATAGCTGCTTAAGCACTGCACCCGGAAGCCGGCTTTCTCACACCAATCGGTGAGCTGCCTGTCATCCAGCGCCGTGCCTACCTGCAGCAGAAAATGCAGCCCCGCATTTTCCTCCAGCACGGTCAGCTTATCCGCAAATCGGCAGCCGGACAGAGCGGTGAGCACCCGGTTGCGGCGGGATTTGTAGAATTTCCGCATCCGGTTCAGGTGCTTTTCAAAATGCCCTCGTTCCAGGAACCGGGCAAGGGTGTGCTGCTCAAAGCTGGGCACGGTACAGCTGTAAAAGCCCAGCTCCTGCCGAAACCGCGCCATCAGCGCCGGGGGCAGCACCATATAGCTGATACGGATGGAGGGCGCTAGGGTCTTGGAGAAGGTGTTCATATAGATTACCCGCCCGGCGGTGTCCAGGCTTTGCATGGCAGGCATGGGGTGGGCGGCAAAGCGGAATTCGCTGTCGTAATCGTCCTCGATGATATATCGGTCATCTCGCTCTCTGACCCAGGTAAGCAGCGCCTGCCGCCGGGATAAGGGGGTGATGATGCCTGTGGGAAAATGGTGAGAAGGGGAGATGTGCAATACCTGCGCCCCGGACAGCCGCTCAGGTATGACCCCTTGGCTGTCCATAGGGGCACTGATGCACCGGACGCCGCCGGCGGCATAGATCTTCCGGATCTTTCCGTAGCCCGGCTCTTCCACCGCGTAGCACTTGTCCCGTCCCAGCAGCTGCACCAGCAGATTGTACAGAAAATCCGTGCCTGCGCCGATGAGGATATTCTCCGGGTCGACCCACATCCCCCGAAACTGGGCAAGATGGGAGGCGATAGCCTGCCGCAGCTGGGGAAGGCCCTGATTGTGCAGGGGCAGCAGCAGCTGCTCGCCCAGATCCAGCATAACCTCCCGGTGGAGCCTACTCCATACAGAAAAGGGGAATTGCACCGGTCCATTGGCGGTCAGGTCGATGTATTTGGGTTTTTCCGGCTGGGTCACCGTCTGTGGAACAGCATGGCCTTCTGTCTGCTCCACCGCCTCCACAAAGTAGCCCACTTTTTCTTCCGAGCGGATATAGCCTTCTGCCAGCAGCTGGCTGTAGGCGGTCTCCACGGTGATTTTGCTGACCTTCAGGTTGGCGCACAGGGTGCGTTTGGAAGGGAGCTTTTCTCCGGCGGTCAAGTGTCCTGACAGAATATCCTTCCGAATGCACCGGTAAAGGGCCTCGTAAAGGGGCACACCCGGCGCTTTTTTCAGTTCATAAGTCAGCAAATGATCACCTCTCAGAAGGGGTGGGCAGGCCGTTGTAGGAATCCCACAGCACCAGTAGGCTGCCTTGCCCTACGGAAATTTCCGCGCTCCGGCCTGTAAAGTGGTTGCTGACCCCCAGAGGGAATCCGGAAGTTAGCGTACCGTTTTCCAGAGGGTACTTGAGACCCCGCAGGGTCACGCCTGTGGCGTCTGCGCCCATGCAGAATACGGATACGATGCCCTCTGCGGCAGCATCAAAGCAGATCCCGCTGTCTTTCACCACGGTGGCCATGTAGTCCTTACCGATCAGATATCCCGTTGCCCCGTGGTCTGCAAGAAACTGCAGGGCCTGAAAATTTGCCACGGTGTGATCCAGTCGGGGTCCGTCCAGACTGCCGTAGAGGAGAAATTCCTTATATCCCAGCTCTAAACCCTTCCTTACCGCCAGCATGGCATCGGTATCGTCTTTTTCCACTGGGAAGACAGCACTGCCCTCCGGGATATATCCTAAGGAATCAAAATCTCCCAAAATGCCGTTGGGCGTCAGACCCAGCGCCTGCACATGGGCAAGTCCGCCGTCGGCTGCTAACAGATAGTCCTCCGGCGCTACGGGCGCAATCAGCCGGTCAAAGCCTGCCGCACAAAAAATAATACACCGACCCATGGTTCATCCCTCCCATTTCTCATTTTCTCTATCCTACCACAATCAGACAAAAAACAAAAGCCCCGAAAGATAGAATCTTCCGGGAAAAGGTTTAACAAAAAAACAGCGCAAAAACCGCAAGTAAAACCTGCGGTTCATGCAAAAAGAAAGAGGAGAAGAAAATGAAAAAGTGTAGCAAGCAAACTTAAGCATTGTGGACTGTAGAAGAGTCCTTGGATTTTACGGTTTCATCTTATCATGTAAATATGAAAAATATAAGTAAATAACTTTTAAGCTTATGTGAAGTTTCAAAAAGAATATTTTTTAAATTGCAGCGGGGAACTGTTTGACTGGGTGGCAAAAATAGAGTATAGTACATTCTGGAGGGATATGCCGTGAATCTGATTTGCCCCGTATGTGCAAAGAGCATGACAAAAACCGATCGGGTCTATACCTGCCCCCATGGTCATAGCTACGATATTGCCCGGCAGGGATATGTGCATCTGCTGCCTGTGCAGCAAAAGCACTCCTTAAACCCCGGTGACACCCGGCAGCAGGTACTCTCTCGCAGGGCTTTTCTGGAGGGTGGCTTCTATGAGCCGATTTGCCAAGCCTTGTGTGATCTGGCAAAGTCCTTTGCAGGCCCGGTTCTGGATGTGGGTTGCGGAGAGGGATATTATTCTGCCCGCCTTGCCGATGCTCTGAAAGCGGAACTGATAGGTTTGGACATTTCCAAAGAGGCGGTGCGCTGCGCAGCTGCCAAATATAAAGGCCCTCAGTGGCTCTGCGCGTCCGCTGCCCATCTGCCGGTGGAGGATGCTTCCGTGGGAGTACTCACCAGCCTGTTTGCCCTGACCGTGCCGGAGGAGTTCCGGCGGGTGCTGCGTCGGGATGGGGCATTTATCCAGGCGCTGGCCGCAGAAGACCATCTGCTGGGACTCAAACGCATTATTTACCCCCAGCTGCATTATAAAGAAAAGATCATCACCCCGGATGTACCGGGATTTACCTTGGAAACATCGGTGCCGGTGCGCTTTTCCTTTACGGTAGAGGGAGAGCAGGTACAGAATCTATTATCTATGACACCCCATGTGTACCGGATCGGCAAAGCCGGAGCAGAGGCCCTGCGGAACACCCCTAAGCTCACCGATACCGCCAGCTGCGTGCTGAATTTGTACCGACCTACCCAGGATTAGGAGAAACTATGATCGATAAATTGCAGGCGGTGGAAAGCCGCTTTGAAGAACTTTGTGCCCGGTCTGAGCAGCCGGATTTTTATGCCGACCCGAAAAAGGCAGCTGCAACCCTGCGGGAACGGAACGACCTGGAGCCTATTGTGGAGGCCTACCGGGCATATCGCCGGGCGGAGCAGGAGATGCAGGATGCCCTGGAGCTGATGAGCGATCCGGAGATGAAGGAGCTGTGCCAGCAGACCTATCAGGATGCTAAGAAGGAAAAAGAAGAACTCTTTGCCCAGCTGCAGATCCTGCTGCTGCCCAAAGATCCCAACGATGACAAAAGCGTCATTATGGAGATCCGTGGGGGTGTGGGCGGCGAGGAGAGCGCTCTGTTTGCCCACAGTTTATTTCGGATGTACTCCATGTACGCCGCCAAAATGGGCTGGAGCGTGGAGCTGATGAACTATAACGATACGGAGCTGGGCGGCGTGAAGGAGGCGGACTTCGTCATCAACGGACGGGGCGCTTATTCCCGACTGAAGTATGAGTCCGGCGTCCACCGGGTTCAGCGAGTACCGGAGACCGAGTCCGGCGGCCGGGTCCACACCTCCACCGCCACGGTGGCGGTGCTGCCGGAAATGGAAGAGGTAGATGTCCAGATCAATCCTGCAGACATTGAAATGCAGGTGTACCGGGCCTCCGGCGCCGGCGGTCAGCATGTGAATAAGACCTCCTCTGCTGTCCGGCTGATCCACAAGCCGACTGGGATCGTGGTGGCCTGCCAGGAGGAGCGCAGCCAGGTACAGAACCGGGAGAAATGCATGCGGATGCTGGCCAGTAAGCTCTATGAACTGGAACAGGAGCGGATCGAGTCGGAGCATACCGGTATGCGCCGCAGCCAGGTGGGTACGGGCATGCGCAACGAGCGCATCCGCACCTATAACTTCCCCCAGGGCAGAGTTACCGACCACCGGATCGGCCTGACCTTATATAAGATCGACCAGGTGATGGACGGCGCCATTGATGAGATCATCGACGCCCTGGCTACCGCCGACCAGGCCGAAAAGCTGAAAAACGCAAACAAATGAGGAAACAATATGGAATTTATCACAAACAGTCCGGCTGAGACGGAGGCTGTGGGACAGGCTCTGGCAGCGCAGCTGACACCGGGAACGGTGCTGGCCTACCGGGGAGACCTGGGGGCGGGAAAGACCGCCTTCACCCGGGGACTGGCCCGGGGTCTGGGTGCAATGGATACGGTCACCAGCCCCACCTACACCATCGTCAACGAGTATCTTTCCGGGCGGCTGCCCCTGTTTCACTTTGATATGTACCGCTTAGGCTCTGCCGACGAGCTGTTTGACATTGGCTGGGAGGACTATCTGGAGCGGGGCGGCGTGTGCGCTGTGGAGTGGAGCGAGAATGTGGCCGAGGCGCTGGAGGACCCCATTGTGGTCTTAATTGAAAAGCTGGGGGAGGACACCCGGCGTATTACCGTGACAGGAGGGAATCACCTTGCTGATGTTAGCCTTTGAGACCTCTGCCAAAGCGGCCTCCGTTGCCCTGATGGATGGGCAGAAGCTACTGGGGGAGAGCTACCAGAATACAGGCCTTACCCACAGCCAGACCCTCATGGTCATGGCAGAAGACCTGCTTCGCACCTGCGGGAAGACTCCTCAGCAGGTGGAGGCAGTGGCAGTGGCTGCTGGCCCGGGTAGCTTCACCGGTGTGCGCATCGGCGTGGCGGCTGCCAAGGGCTTTGCCTGGGGACGGCAGATCCCCTGCTACGGCGTTTCTACCTTAGAGGCCATGGCTACCGGTCTTGGCATTTGGGACGGCTATGTTGTCTCCACCATGGATGCCCGGCGGAGCCAGACCTATACGGCCATCTTCCGGGCAGAGGTCGGAAAACTCGCCCGGGTACTGGAGGATTGCGCCATTTCCTTTGCCGAATTGGGAGAAAAACTAAAAAATTGCGAAAAACCGATTTTTTTAGTTGGAGATGGCGCAGTTTTGTGCTATAATACATTGCTGGAGGAAGTGCCCGGTTTGGTGCTGCCCCCGGAGCACCGGATACACCAGCGGGCAACAGGGGTTGCCTTGGTGGCGCAGGCTATGGCAGATGCAGGCGTCCCCGGCAACGGGGCGGAGCTGACCCCCAATTATTTAAGACTCTCCCAGGCAGAGCGGGAACGGCTTGCCCGGGAAAACAGATAAAAAGGAGATTTTATAAATGGGTATTGTACACGAACTGAACCATCCCCTGATCCAGCATAAGCTGGCAATTTTGCGGAACAAGGACACCGGTGTTAAGGAATTCCGGGAACTGGTCAGCGAGATCGCCGGCCTGATGTGCTATGAGGCCACCCGGAATCTGCCTACCGAAGAGGTCATGGTGGAGACTCCTGTGGCGACTGCCAAGTGCCGGATGCTTGCCGGCAAGAAGCTGGCGATCATCCCCATCCTCAGAGCAGGTCTTGGCATGGTGGACTCCATGCTGGATATGATCCCCTCTGCCAAGGTGGGACACATCGGCCTGTATCGTGACCCTGAGACCCATATGCCTGTGGAATACTACTGCAAGCTGCCCGATGATATCGGCGCGCGGCACGTGTTTGTGGTGGATCCCATGCTGGCCACCGGCGGCAGCGCCATTGCGGCTATCGACTTTTTGAAGCAACATGGCTGCAAGCAGATCACCATGATGAACATCATCGGCTGCCCCGAGGGTGTGAAGGCAGTGCAGCAGGCACATCCCGATGTGGATATTTATGTGGCCGCCATTGACGAAAAGCTCAACGACCACGCCTACATTATCCCCGGTCTGGGCGACGCCGGCGACCGGATCTTCGGCACTAAGTAAAAGAATTATACGCCCCGGAAAAACCTTCCGGGGCGGTTTTTCTTGCTGTTTTGGGGCGTATCCTGTAAAATAGCTATGAAACAATGAAAGGAAAGGTACAAATATATGAAAATCAAAACCAAGCACCTATCCTACGAGGAGGTTATGGCCCTGCCCCGCCCCAAGCACCGCGATCCCCTGCGGCCGATGGTTTTGCTGCAGCTGGTGATCCGAGTGCTGGCGATCTTTGATCTGCTTCCCACAAAATTTACCTATGAAACTCACGGCATGGAGCGTATCGGCAGGAAAGAGCCCTGCCTGATCCTGATGAACCACTCCAGCTTTATTGACCTGAAAATCGCCTCCCGGATCTTCTTCCCCAAGCCCTACGGCATCGTCTGCACCTCCGATGGGTTTGTGGGCAAAAACTGGCTCATGCGGCTGATCGGCTGCATTCCCACCCAGAAATTCGTCAGCGATCTGACTCTGATCCGGGATATGGAATACCTGCTGAAAAAGGGCGTCAGTGTGCTGATGTACCCGGAGGCCAGCTATTCCTTTGACGGTACGGCAACGCCCCTGCCCCGGAAAATGGGGGTTTTGCTGAAAAAGCTGAATGTACCGGTGGTGACGGTGATCACCCAAGGGGCGTTTGCCAGAGATCCCCTGTACAACTGCCTGCAGAAGCGGAAGGTAACGGTGCGGGCGGATGTGACTTGTTTGGCTACTGCCGAGGAATTGAAGACCATGACTGTGGCGGAGTTGGATGCCAAGCTGGACGAAGCCTTCGGTTTTGACAATTTCCGCTACCAGCAGGAAAATAAGATCGTCATCGACGAGCCCTTCCGGGCGGACGGACTGAACCGGATCCTGTACCGCTGCCCCCACTGCAATACCGAGGGCAATACCGAGGGCAAGGGCATTCGCCTAACCTGCCGCAACTGCGGCAAGGAATACACCCTCACAGAACTGGGGTACCTGCAGGCGGAGGATGCTGCCTTTACCCATATTCCCGACTGGTACGCCTGGCAGCGGCAGCAGGTGCGGCGGGAGCTGGAAAACGGCACCTACCGGCTGGAGAAAAAGGTGAAGATCGGCATGCTGGTGAATACCAAGGCCTTGTACATGGTGGGAGAGGGCGTCCTCATCCACGATGCTGACGGCTTCCGGCTCACCGGCTGCGATGGAAAACTGCAGTATTCCCAAGCCCCGCTGGCCTGCTACGGGTTGTATTCGGACTACTATTGGTACGAAATTGGCGATGTGATCTGCATCGGCAACAAGGATGCGCTGTACTACTGCTTCCCGGAGGGGGGCGATGTGGTGGCAAAGACACGGCTTGCCGCCGAGGAGCTGTACAAGCTGAAAAAGCGCAGCCGTACCCCTGCTAAGGTATAAATACACCCCCACCACTAAGCCGGTGGGGGTTCGCGCTTATATCTATAGGGAATCTTGGGATTTCAAAGAGCCCAGCAGCTCCAGCAGCTGCCGGCAATGCTCCCGCTCCTGCTGGGCCATCCGGGCAAAAATCTGCCCGTACTCCGGGTCGGCTGCCCGGGCCTCATACTGGGCAAGTGCCCGCATCTCCCGGCCGTAGCACCGGCGCAGCAGGAGTCCGATGGGCGCCCGATCCAGCGGCTGGGGCGCTGGAATCTCCGGGCGGCCTGCACCCAGCAGGGTGTACATTCCCTTTAGGCAGGCCATGTGGGATTGCTCCTGCTGCCCCATTTTCCGTAAAATAGCGCTCTCCCGGCCCTGTGTCCGCCGGGCCAGTGTCAGGTAGGTGGCCGCATCTGACCATTCTTCCGCGATCATCCCCGCCAGTCCTCTGGTGGGATCCTCCGGGATAGAATTTTGCACCCGCTGCCACACCCGTGCCGCCTTTTGCTTGTCATAGGTTTCCATAACATCCTTCCTCTCTGCAACATACTTATTACAGTATAGTGGAATGCTGCTGCGGAATTTCGAAAAATTTGTTCTCAAATTCAGAAAACTCCCTTTCTTTTTTCGTTCATATGTGCTAGAATAAAGAAAAAAGGGAAGCGGAGGAACGGATATGCCCAGAACCAGCAACAAATCGGAACAGATTTTGGAATTTGTCAATGCCTTCCAGCAGGAAAACGGATTTGCCCCCTCCGTGCGGGAAATCGGTGCAGCGGTAGGGCTGCGGTCCACCGCCTCCGTCAGCTACCACCTGCAGCAGCTGCAGGCAAAGGGCCTGCTCCAGTCCCCCGGTGCCAAGGGGCGCAAGCGGGCCATCGTCACTGCCCAGCGGCCGGGTCAGATCCCGGTGGTGGGCACGGTCACTGCCGGCATGCCGATTTTGGCTCTGGAAAATCAGGAGGGCACCATCAGCTGGGACGGCGATCCCAAGTGCTTTGCCCTCCGGGTCCGGGGCGACAGTATGATCAATGCCGGGATTCTGAACGGAGATATGGTGGTGGTCCGCCCACAAGCCAGCGCTGACGACGGTCAGATCGTGGTAGCCCGGATCGGGGAGGAAGCCACCGTTAAGCGGCTGCGCCGGAGAGACGGAGAAGTGTGGCTCATGCCGGAAAACGATGCCTACAGCCCCATCGATGGCTCTGAAGCGGAGCTGATCGGTCTGGTGAAAGCTGTGGTACGGGAATATTGATGACAAAAAACCTGCCTTTACAGGCAGGTTTTTCTTATGGTTGCGGTGAATTATACTATCAAGTGCAACACTTGTAAAAAAAGAAGAAGTTCATACAGATCTCTGGTAGAATAAAGTTACCACACCATAAACCACGAAAGGAGACCTGTATGAACTATCACCATCTTACCATAGAAGAGCGCAG
>JAZOBL010000089.1:0-2526 GCA_045595945.1 Faecousia sp. | reverse complement strand
TCTGTCAGTTTTGGCTTTGGCGCTATGGCCATCGCTCAAGGTCTTACCATCTGGCAGGCGATCCTCATCTCCGCGTCCAATTTAACCAGCGCAGGCCAGTTTGCAGGTCTGACGGTGATCGCCGCAGGCGCGGCCATTCTGGGCGTGACGGTGAGCTGCCTTGTGTCGGCCATTTACCTGAACACCCTCCAGCGCCCCGCCTACCGGGAGCTTCCCAAAACCGATGACAAGCCCCAGTCCTACGGCGCTACCGCCAAGCAGCTGCTGGCCATCGCCGTGCCCATCACCATCGGCTCTGCGGGATTGCAGGTCCTCACGGTGATCGAAACCAATCTGTACATGGGTCAGCTCCTCACCGCCGGAGGTATGAGTCAGAACACCGCGGACATCACCAAGGGCATCTACAATATGTGCCAGACCGTATTCAATATGCCCTGCGCCTTTATGGTGCCCATCACCACATCGGTGCTGCCCGCCATTACCGCCCAGCTGGCGGTAAAGGACCACGCCGCCTCCAAGGCCACAGAGGAATCCGCTGCCCGGATCACGGGTCTGATCAGCCTGCCCTGCGCCGTGGGTCTGAGCATTCTCGCCGGCCCGGTAATGGGCCTGCTGGGTGGCTACAGCGGTGAGAATCTGGCCCTGGCCACCAAGATCCTTATGGTGCTGGGCGTGAATATCTTCTTCTACGGTATGATCCAGTACACCAATGTGGTGCTCCAGTCCCACGGCTACGCGGTGATCCCCGTGATCAACACCCTGCTGTGCGGCGCTATGAAGCTGCTGGTGGTGTACCTGCTGGTGGGAAATCCCAATCTGGGTATCGTGGGCGCGCCCATCGGTATGCTGCTGTGCTACCTGTGCATCGGCGTGATGAACCTCATCGCCATCTACAAGGTCGTGCCCCAAAAGGTGCAGATCCTGCGCAATCTTCTCAGACCCTTTATGCCGGCCGCCCTCATGGGTATCGCCGTGTGGGGCGCGTACAGACTGCTCCAAAGTCTGCTGGGCCCGGAGGGAAGCTCCCTGCTTCTGTGCGGTATTCCCGTAGCAGTGGGCGTTGCGGTTTACGCGGTATTCGTGGTAGTTTTCAAGGCCATCAGCCGGGAGGATTGCCTTCTTTTGCCAAAAGGTGACAAAATTGCGAAGATTTTGCACTTATAATTGGTTATTTTTGCGAAAAATGCTTGCATTATTCTCCAAAATGTGCTAATGTTAGAATATCCTAATTTTATGAAAAGAGGTAATTTTCTATGAATAAGACCGAACTCATCGCTGCCGTTGCTGAAAAGACCGGCCTGACCAAGAAGGACGCAGAGCGCGTTGTGAACGCCACTGTGGACACCATCACCGCTGAGATGAAGAAGGGCGAGCGCGTTGCTCTGTCCGGCTTCGGCATCTTCGAGGTCAAGACCCGTGAGGCCCGCACCGGCCGCAACCCCCGCACCAAGGAGACCATTCAGATCCCCGCTACCCGTCTGCCCGCTTTCAAGGCCAGCAAGAATCTGAAGGACGCTGTCGCCAAGTAAGATGCGCCTGGACAAGTACCTGAAGGTTTCCCGGCTGATCAAGCGCCGGACTGTGGCAAACGAAGCCTGTGACAACGGGCGGATCAGTGTCAACGGTCGGGTGGTGAAAGCCAGCTACGAGGTAAAAGTAGGCGACAAGATCGAGATCGCTCTGGGCGCCCGCACCGTAGCTGTGGAGGTGACGATGGTTGCCGATAATGTCCGCAAGGATGACGCGGTGACTATGTACAAGGAAATCTGAAGAACACCCCCGCTCATAAAGAGCGGGGGTGTTTTTTTGCGGCGTTTCCATTGACAGGGCAGGTAAGACCGTGGTACAATCTTTCTGACAACCGAATACTCCGTTTTCGTGGCAGCCCGGGCGTATGGCCTCCGCTGCTGAACAAGACAATCGGGTGTGATTCCCGAACGGTACCGCCGCTGTAAGTGCATGGTGGGCGTTTTGGACGAAAGTCAGCCACTGGGAAACCGGGAAGGCAAAACGCTCCGCAAAAGGGCCCTTTGCAATGCATAAGTCAGAAGACCTACGAAGACGGCTCTCTCCTTCTCTTTGCGTGATACGAAGGGAGCGGCATGTCGCGGAAAAACGCCCGCGGTGCACGCTGCACCGGGGCACTATTTTTTTAGGAGGTATTTCTATGAACAAAAAAACAATCACCGTTATTCTGGCGCTGGTCCTTGCTGTGGCAATCCTGCTGGGTCTGTATTTTCTCATCATGCCCAAAGCAACCGCCGGCAACAAGGAATTTACTGTAACCGTGGTCCACGGCGACGGATCTTCCAAGGACTTCCCCTTCAAAACCGATGAGGAATTTCTTGGTGCTGTCCTGCTGGACGAAGGTTTGATCACCGGCGAGGAAGGCCCTTACGGATTGTATATCCACTCCGTGGACGGAGAGAAAGCCGTTTATGAAGAAGACAGCGCTTACTGGGCCTTCTATGTGGGTGATGCCTACGCAAGCCAGGGCATTGACCTGACCCCCATCGAAGACGGCGC
>JAZOBL010000088.1:0-36735 GCA_045595945.1 Faecousia sp. | reverse complement strand
CGTTTGCATTTTTGCTTACGCAAAAATTAAGGATTCGCTCCGTCGTGCCGTCGCGAGCAACAGTTCACCGAACTGTTGCATTAAATCGTTCGAGCCAAATGGCTCAAATTTTGAATTGGAGCGGGTGACGAGGCTCGAACTCGCTACCTCCACCTTGGCAAGGTGGCGCTCTACCAGATGAGCTACACCCGCATCGTGGTGCTGACCGATGGAATCGAATCATTTCGATTCCGTGGTCAAACACTTTAGATGGTGCCTCCGGTCGGAATCGAACCAACGACACGTGGATTTTCAGTCCACTGCTCTACCAACTGAGCTACAGAGGCATGTTGAGCAGAGCAATCGCTCTGCTCAGTGCAAGTAAATATGGCGACCCGGAACGGACTCGAACCGTCGACCTCCAGCGTGACAGGCTGGCGTGCTAACCGACTGCACCACCGGGCCAAATATGGTGGGAACAACAGGGCTCGAACCTGTGACCTCCTGCTTGTAAGGCAGATGCTCTCCCAGCTGAGCTATGCTCCCAAACTCATTTCGCATGGGCTCACACCTCAGCGACGTGGTTTATTATACACACAGATACTGTTTTTGTCAAGTAATTTATTCGAATTTTTTTCAAAAACTTTCGGGTGTTAAAAACCCATAATATTCCTTATTTTTCAACCAAAACTCAACTTTTCGCAGCCGCCCGACAGGCGTCGGGCGGCTGTATAAAAGTCACTGCTGATTTCCCTCCAGCCTGTCCACATCAGCGATCAGGCCATCCAGCATATCCTTCAGTCCCCGCTTGGCCATGACCTGAGGCAGGTCAAAGCCGGAGCCACGATTCCCCTCGATCAGCAGAGGGCCATCCGGCGTGATCGCCACATCCCAGCCGATAAAGTGGATCTGATCGTTCACAAGCGCTGCATCCAGGCACAGCTGCTTGATTTCCTCCCAGTAGGGAACTTCATAACCGTCGTAGCGGATGCCGGTGGCGCTGCATTCGTGATCGTTGAGTTTTTTGTCGATGCCGGTGCCGGTGAGCTTACCGGTCTCCATATCGATGAGAACCGCGCTGCCGCCCATATGGAAATTATCCGCTATACTGGTGCCGGAGCCTACACGGGTGGCAGCAAACAGCAGCCAGGACTTCCCCGCTGCTGCGCCGGTAATCACACGCAGGGTGTTGACACAGCCGGGGCACAGCGCCTCCCATGCAGGATGCTGCTTTACCAGCTCCTCCAGGCAGGCTTTCTGCTCTATAGCCATTTGGTAAAATTCCTGCCGGTCGGCAATGTCCGCTGTGACGATCTTGGACACCCCTTCGCCGCATTGACCGATCTGAGGTTTGTAGATGAACTCCGGATTCCGCTCCAGAAATGCCTCAAAGCCCTCAAACCCGGAATCGGGATCGAAGAAATCCCGTCGGGTATATGGGCCGTAATTCTTATGGAAATTGGTCTTGTTGGAGATATAGGGAGACCATTTAATATTGGACAGCCGTGTAATTACCTTATCCAAATAGCCGATACTCACATAGGTCTTTCTCTGGGCGTGGGTCTTATTATAGAACTGGAAGTTCAGATAGTCCTGCAGGCCGGAGCCATAACGCAGCACGCATACCGCCGTATCTAAAAACATAAACCATGCAGGTTTATGCACTTTCTTGGAAAGCGCCTTTAGATCCCGATAGTAGCGGCCATAGTTTCCCTGTAATGCAAAGCTGATCAGTCCCATGGTTTACTCCTCCTGCTTTAGCAGCCGTTTGATGTCCTCCGGCGTGAATACATACTCCGTATCACAGAACTGACACTCCACAGGGAAGGGCTTCCCCTCCCCTATGATCTCCGTCAGTTCCTCTACGCCCAGGCTCAGCAGCGCCGCAGACACCCGGTCTTCATTACAATAGCACTTATACTCCACCGGTGTAGTCTCCATAAACACCACGCCCAGATCTCCGCATACCTGACCCAGAATATCCTCTGGGGTCATACCTTTATCCAGCATGGTGGTAACAGAACCGGCCCGCTTGATGCCATTTTCGATCACATCGATCACCTCATCCGGCGCACCGGGCAGCAGCTGGATCAGGTATCCGCCTGCCACCTTCACACTCAGATCCCGGTCTACCAGCACACCCAGCGCGCAGGCAGTGGGGGTCTGCTCGGACTGGGCGAAATAAGCGGTCACATCGTCGCCGATCTCGCCGGAAACCAGAGGAATCGAGCCCACATAGGGTTCTTTCATCTGCAGATCCCGGATCACGGTCAAGGTGCCGTCGGTTCCCACCGTGGCGCCCACATCCAGTTTGCCTGGGTGCTTTTCCACCAGCGGTACATTGGGTTCATACACATAGCCCCGGACATTGCCCACAGGATCGGACACGCAGACAATGCTGCCGACCGGACCGCCGCCCTTGATCTGCAAGGTCATAGAGCCGTTGTCCACCTTCTGCATATTGCCCATCATGGAGGCTGCGGTCAACGCCCGGCCGAAGGCCGCTGTGGCGTTGGGAGTGGTCTTGTGGATCTGTGATGCTCTGCGGACAAGCTCCGTGGAGCGGATCGCCACCACCTTCACAAAGCCATCCATGCTCATGCCCCGCACCAAATAATCGTTCATTTGATTCTGCCCTTTCTTGCTTTCAAATAGATTCGCTGCTCCCCCGCTTCCGGATCGCCCAGACGGCGGTCAGCAAACACTTCGATGTGGGTAAATCCCGCATCCTTCAAAAATGCTGTCAATTGCTCTTGGGAATAGGCGTATTCCCGATGCTCCTCAAAGCTGCGTTCCCAAACCTTACCCCTTCTCTGGAACAAATCCATAGCATAGCAGCAAATATTGGTCTGATCGTCAAACTCGCCCCGCCAGACGCAGTAGACATCATCGTCCTCGTCCAGAAACACCTGACCATCCATAGCCTGGAGCTTTTCCGGAGTGTTTACATCGAAGATAAAACAGCCGCCGGGATTGAGTACCTTGTACACCCGACGGATTGCCTCTTGGCAATCAGCAGGGTCGGTAATATAGTCCAGGCTGTCCAAGGCGCAGACCGCCAGATCTACACCCCGGGGCAGGCTCAGCCGCTGGAGCTTCTGGCAGATGAATACCGGACGATTGGAAAGTCCCTCTGCCTTGGCTGCGGCCTGGCAGAGCATATCCGCAGACATGTCCACCCCTGTGACCTGCAGACCCTTCTTTGCCAGAAGGATCGCCACAGAGCCGGTACCGCAGGCCAGATCCACCGCAGTTCGGGGTTTAAGATGTTCCCGCGCCAGAATGTCCCAGTAGAAGGCAACTGTACCCTCGTAGTCCACATCATTGGTCAGCCGGTCGTAGCTGGCAGCCAAAGCATGATAGGCGTTCATAGTGATCTCCTTTCGGCATCCGCAAAAAAGCATCCCGGATCCTAAAATCCGGGATGCGGTAAAACTTCAATCAGCGGTTGAAGATGTCGAAGATTGCATCGATATCGTCGCTGACCTTAGCGCCGGTACCGGAGGTCTTGGCCTCAGCCTCTGCTTCCTTCTGCTCAAAGCCGGTAGCGATAACGGTAACACGCATCTCGTCCTCAAACTCGTCGGAGTAGGTAGCGCCGAAGATAATATTTGCCTCGGGGTTGGCAGCTTCCTGCACAAT
This sequence comes from Faecousia sp., assembly GCA_045595945.1. Lineage (GTDB taxonomy): Bacteria > Bacillota > Clostridia > Oscillospirales > Oscillospiraceae > Faecousia. Next base: position 33,114 of record JAZOBL010000088.1, on the reverse strand, counting down.
GCTTGCTGCAGTCTCCACATCGTCCAAGGTCAGCTCGGAGGAGCCGGTCACATTCACCAGAACGCCGGTAGCACCGTTGATGGAGGTCTCCAGCAGGGGGCTGGCAACAGCTGCCAGAGCAGCCTGCTCAGCCTTCTCACGGCCGGCAGCAGTACCCACGCCCATGTGTGCGCGGCCTGCATCCTTCATAATTGCGGAAACGTCAGCGAAGTCCAGGTTGATGATGACCTTATCGGAATAGCCAACCAGACCGGCAATGGAAGTCACAGCCTGCTTCAGCACATCGTCAGCGATGCCGAACGCATTGGCAAAGGTGATCTTCTGGTCGGTAACATACTTCAGACGGACGTTGGGAATGATGACCAGAGAGTCAACCTTCTCATGAAGCGCTTCGATGCCGGCCTCAGCCTGACGCATACGGTTTGCACCCTCGAACTTGAAGGGCTTGGTCACAACGCCAACAGTCAGGCAGCCGGCCTCACGGGCCAGGTCAGCCACGATAGGAGCTGCACCGGTGCCGGTACCGCCGCCCATACCGGCGGTGATGAATACCATGTCGGTGTTCTCCAAAATCTTGGCGATCTGTGCTCTGCTCTCCTCTGCGGACTTCTGGCCGATTTCAGGCTTGGAGCCTGCGCCCATACCGCCGGTGAGCTTCTCACCGATCTGCACCTTATTCTTACAAACGGACTTATTCAGATCCTGCTTGTCCGTATTGATCACAACAAAGTCAACGCCTTCCACGCCGGCCTCGATCATGCGGTTGATAACATTATTGCCGGCGCCGCCTACGCCAATTACCTTGATTTTTACCACGCGGTCCTGGAACATTTCTGCCATTTTGAAATTCCTCCTATGTATCGTTTTGCGGAAAAGCTGACCCAATCCGCCATTGTTACATTGTCTCCCATATATTCTATCTTGAAAAATGGATTTGGTCAATAGAAAAATCCATTTTTCGTCAAAGAATTTCTCATTGACCGGTATTTTCTGTGTCAAAAGGTGTAAAACCCACCCGATCCGGCCAAATGGTAAAGCTGGCATCCAGCTGTCCGCTGCGATACTCACTCATCTGGGCAATGGTTGACTTTATGGCCCGAATCTTGTAATCCATCCGGCTCATATCGCCCAACTCCACCTGATACCGATCTTCGTACCACAGTTCAAGCGTCTCAGGGTCTGTGACATCCACAGTTTCGATCTTGCCAATGAGACCGTTGTTCTCAAGGGCACACAGGATTGTAATTGCCGATTCCAGTTGGTGTGCAGATTGTATCAGCGCCACCGGCAGAGAGGGTTCTGTACCGGGCTCTGTTCCCTCTGTCTGGCTGGGCTCTGTGGTTTCCGGCTCAGCAGCGACTGCCTGCTGTCCGATCACCGGGTCTGCCAGCTCCACGCCCACGATCCGGGTGTATCCCTTAGCGGCGGCGCCGTTTGTCTTGTCTACCACCTTACCTTCAGCATTGATCAGCCACCAGCCGGTAGCATTGTCCTCAATGGCATACACCGCTTCCAGCTCGGTTACTTCAATCTTAACCGTATCCGGCAATTTTATTCCTATACGAACCGTATCCACATAAGGCAGATGGGTCCGGATACGGGCGCTGATCTTGGCTTCGCTCAGACTCAGCAAGGCATCGCCGTCCGCGATTCCGGAGGCTTCCTTGATCTCCCACGCATTGTACTTTTGCGTGCCGGCTACTTCCACATGCCGGACCTTGAAGAAAATAGACAGGCCGAACACCAGTGCCAGCACCACCGCTGCCACTGTCAGCAGTCGCAGTAAAAACCGATTCCGCTGGAACGGCTTTGCCGGTGTGTATACGATCTGGTCCTCAATCTTTTTCTTCGGCTGCCCATTGGGGGAGGTTCTGGGTCTTTTTCCGGTGACCCGCAGATTCTGTCTCTGGTTGGTTTGCATAGTTTGCTCCTTTAGTGTTTGCTGTTACTCAGCTTCTCAATTATCTCACACAGGCGTTCCGCGCTATCCGGCACTGCCATGGAATAGAGAGCCTTGCTCATAGCGCTGCTGCGGGTATTATCGGAAATCAGGGCGGTAATCTCCTCCATGAGTCGCTGGGCTGTGCAGTCCTTCTCCAAGATCACCACCGCTGCACCGTTACGCTCCAAGGCTCTGGCGTTCTTCTCCTGATGATTGTCTGTCACGTTGGGAGACGGGATCAAAATACAGGGCGTTCCGGAGGCTGCGATCTCGTTACAGGTCGAGGCACCAGCGCGGCTGATGACCACATCTGCCGCCGCCATGACTGTAGGCATGTTGTATAGATATTCTTTCATTTGGATAGCAGGAGCCTGTTCCAGATCTACTCCCTGCCGTTGCACATACTCCGGCATCCAGTTCCAGCCGTAGCTGCCTACCGCGTGGATATGCTGAAACGGGAATCCCGCTTCCTGCTCCAGGCGGAACAGCTGGGCAATGAGTTCATTCATGGCTTTTGCACCCTGGCTGCCAAAGGCAGACATGACCACTGGGCGGCTGTCCAGCCCCAATTCCCGGCGGGCGGTCTCTTTATCGGTGTAGATGAACTCCCGGCGGACGGGCATTCCCACCACTTCCAGCTTTTTCGGGTGCTTGTAATACCGGATACATTCCGGGAAGCACACCAGTACCTTATCTACCCTGCCGGCGATCATGCGGGTGGTGAGACCCGGCATGGCATTACTCTCATGGACACAGGTGGGTACTTTCAAAAGGCTGGCAGCCAGCAGAGCCGGGAAGCTGGCGTAGCCGCCGGTTCCCACCACCACATCCGCCCCGAAATCCCGGATGATCTTTTTGCACCGGAAAATGGCGGAGGCCACACTCTTGATCGCTTTCAGGTTATTCCTGATCGCCCAGCCGGCCATGCTTCGTTCCAGACCGAAGGCTGGCATGGTCACCAGCTTAAACCCCGCCTGAGGTACCAGCTGCTCCTCCATATTGCCCCGGCCGCCGATGAAAAGGATATTACAGTCGGGGTAGCGTTCTTTCAAACTATTTGCCACTGCGATAGACGGATTGATATGGCCGGCCGTACCGCCGCAGGTAAAAATCACATTCATAGGATATCCTCCTGTTGTGCCGCCCGGTTTCGACCCCGGGAAATACTCAAAACGATCCCCATCTCTCCCAGATTCACCATGAGAGCTGTTCCGCCATAGGAAAAGAACGGCAGCGCAACACCGGTGGACGGCAGAAGATTCGTCACCACCCCCAAATTCAGGATGGTCTGGACGGCGATCAACGTTATCAGCCCCGCTGCCAACACCGAGGAAAACCGGTCTGAGGCATGAAGGGCGATCCAGTAGCCCCGTAAAATCAGGGCAGCAAACAAGCCGATGATCAGCAAAGCGCCGAAAAGGCCCAGTTCTTCGCAGACAATGGCAAAGATGTAATCATTATACTGAAAGGGCAGGTACAAGTATTTCTGTCTGCTCTTTCCAAAGCCCAGTCCCAGAAAGCCACCGGAGCCAATGGCATACAGCGACTGCAGGATCTGATACCCCGTATCAGAAGGGTCCTGCTCCGGATGAAGCCACGCGGTGACCCGGTCACCTGCATACCCCATCAAGCTCACATACACCGCCACAAATACCACCGCGCCGCAGAAGCCAGCCAGCAGCCATTTGGGGTGGGTTCCCGCCACAAACATCATCACCACTGCCACCATGCCCATGAGCATAATGGCAGACAGGTGCTTTTCCAGTGCCAGAGGCACCAGGATACCCAGCAGCGCCACACCAAAGCCCAGCACTCCCTTCCGGAAGGTGCGGGCCTCTTTCCCGAAGCCCTTGGTCAGCCGGGCAAACAATAAAATCAAGGTAAACTTAGCCACCTCAGAGGGCTGAAACTGGATGCCCCCAATGGAGACCCAGCGGCGGGCGCCGTTGACCGACTCTCCCATCACCAGCACCAGAAGTAGCAGAACGATGCTGATGCCGTACAAAAGCCATGCCCACCGGTACCAGAAATGGGCCGGGATCCGGCTGATACACCACATAGCCAGCAGCCCCAGCAGTCCACAAAGAGCCTGCTTTCGCAGGTAGATGGTAGCGCTGCCGTAGCCGCTGTCATATCGGCTCTGAGCGTAGCTTGCCGAGTACAGCATGGCAAGTCCCACCCCCAGCACCAGAAGCAGCAGCATCAAAAAAACAATATCCACGCGTTCTCCCGTCTTGGTCAGAAGACGGCGGTTCTCTTTGGCATACAGAGGTTTCTGCAATGCCATGAAAGCTCCTTTCGGGATTTATGCCAGGTAACCTGCAACAGAGGACCAGGCGATCAAACACATCACCACGGAAACTGCAGTGAACACCAGAACGATCTTCTCTTCCTTCCAGCCGCACATCTCAAAGTGATGGTGGATGGGAGACATTTTGAACAGGCGCTTGCCGTGGGTCAATTTGAAATAACCCACCTGTAAAATGACAGACAGGGTCTCTACCACATAGACAAAGCCAACCATGATCAGCACCAGCGGAATATCCAGCGCAAAGGCCAGACCGCAGACGATACCGCCCAGAAACAGCGAGCCGGTATCACCCATGAACACCTTGGCCGGATGCCAATTGTAGAATAGGTATGCAGCCAGTCCACCGACCATGCAGGCAGGCAGCAGCGCCAGATCCAGCTTTCCCTTGGCAATGGCTGCCGCAGCAAAGAACACCATCACAGGAACGGTGACGGAGCTGGACAGGCCGTCCACGCCGTCTGTCAGATTCACCGCATTCACACAGCCCACCATCACAAACATGGCAAAGAAGATGTATGCCATGGGGTGTATGTATACAGTTTTATTCAAAAACGGCAGGTACAGATCGCTGGTCAGGCTGCCTTCTCTATACAGCAGGTACAGATACAGCGCAGAGACCGCCATCTGCAAAAGCGCCTTCTGCAGGGAGGTCAGGCCCAGATTACGCTTGAATTTCAGCTTAAAGAAATCATCTAAAAAGCCCACAAGTCCAAAGCACAGACCCAGCACCAGAACATAAAAAACCGTTTTCTCCTGCATGGAAGGAATGCTGACCAGCAGGCAGATCACCGTGGCCAGGATGAACATGAGTCCCCCCATCATAGGCGTACCCGCTTTGTTATTGTGCCAGCTGGGGCCGATCTGGAGAATGGATTGTCCTGCCTTCAATGCCCGCAGCATGGGGATCAGAAAATAGCCGATGGTACCGGTCAAAACCGCCGAGACCACGCCTGTCAGTAAAACACGAATCATGGGTTATCCTCCGTACTTATTTCTCTTCCTGCAGAAACATTTCCAGGATCAGTTCCATCCGCATACCCCGGCTGCCCTTAAACAGCAGTACATCTCCGGGTTTTGCCATCTGGCGAAGCACCTGCACCAGCTGCCCCCGGTCGGTAAATGCTCTGGCTCTCACATTGGACATGCCACCGGTGATAGCACCGTGGAGCATACGGCTGCTGTTCGGGCCGAATGCCAGCAGAATATCCGCTTTTTCCGCGGCGATCCTGCCCACCTTATAATGCTCCGCGCCTGTGCACACACCAAGCTCCAGCATATCTCCCAGTACTGCCACATGGCGGCCGGGTCGGTTGCCCAGCACAGTAAGGGCAGCAGCCATAGATTCAGGACCTGCATTATAACAGTCCTTGATCACAGTAAAGCCATTGGCTTCAAAAATTTCCTGTCGGCCTGCCATATTCCGGAACTGAGACAGACTTTGCTGGATTTGCGCAGGCTGGATCCCCAGCTCCAGACCGACAGCAATGGCAGCCAGGGCATCATGGACATAGTGTTCCCCTTCCAGGAACAGCTCCACAGGGAACTCCCATCTGCCTGCCTTCGTGCTGAAGGACAGCGAGCCGTTCTCCTGACGAACATCCACTGCCTGCACATCGCTTAAGGCGTTGCGGACGCCAAAATAGGTTATCTTTTTATCCAGTGTTATATGCTGATTCCACAGCAGGGCATCGTCCCCGTTCAGGACGATTCTGCCGTTGGGGCCCATACCTTCGAGAATTTCCAGCTTCGCCTGCAGGATGCCCTCCATCGAGCCCAGGTGCTCGATATGCATGGTGCCGATATTGATGATCACTGCCACATCAGGCTTGCCGATGGAGGCAAGGTACGCGATCTCCCGGAAGTGGTTCATACCCATTTCCAGTACCGCCACCTCTGTATCCTCCGGCATGGAGAGAATCGCCATGGGCATGCCGATGTCATTGTTGTGGTTCACAGGCGTCTTTCCCACCCGGTAGGTGGTCTCCAGCACCGCAGCCACCATCTCCTTGGTGGTGCTTTTGCCCACAGAGCCGGTGACACCAACCACCTTCATACCGATGCGCTCCCGTTCGCCCCGGGCGATATCCCCCAGGGCAATACGGGTATCCTCTACCACGATTGCCGGGTAGTCCCCGTCGCAATGGGTGCACAGCACGGCAGCTGCACCGTTTTCCAGAGCGGCGGGAATAAATTCATGACCGTCCCGCTGCCCTTTCAGAGCAACAAACAGCTGGCCTTTCTCTATCTTCCGGGTGTCATTGTTGGCGCCCAGAAAGGTCACATCTTTATATTTGGGGTCGATCCTGCCGCCGCACCAGTGTGCAGCCTGCTCCAGGGTGATTCTTCCCATATGTGTTTCCCTCACTTGTCCAGATATGCAGCCACCACTTCCCGTTCATCCAGATGGTGCTTCACGCCGCAGATCTCCTGATATGTTTCATGGCCCTTACCAGCCAGTATAATTATATCATTCTTTTTTGCAATGTCCATAGCATGTTCAATCGCTTTTGGACGATTTTCCAAAACTTCATAGTTATTTTTGGAAGAATCTACCCCTTTCAGGATATCTTCTATGATTTTCATAGGATCTTCACTGCGGGGATTATCGGAGGTAATGATGGCGTAATCCGCCAGCTCCACGCCGATGCGACCCATAATGGGACGCTTCACCGGATCCCGGTTGCCGCCGCAGCCGAAGACCGCGATCACTCTGCCCTTACAGAAACCCTTCACCGAGGACAGTACATTCTCCAGTCCGTCCGGGGTATGGGCATAGTCGATGAGAACGGTATAGTCCTTGCCGGGAGTGGGAACTACCTCCACTCTACCCTTAACACCGCTGGCATTGCGCAGGGCCGCCGCGGCGTCCTGCAGGCAGATTCCCAGCTGCAGGGCACAGCCTAATACTGTCAGGGCATTGTATACGGTGAATTTTCCGGGGATAGGCAGCTGCACCGGCACTCGCTGCTGACCGTATATGGCCGTAAAGCGGATGCCGTCAGAGAGCAGCTCCAGATCCTCTGCCATCAAATCCGCCTGTCCTTTTACGGATGCCGACAGCATCCCGCAGGTAGCATTCTGGGTCATTCTGTCAAACCAGGGATCATCCCGGTTCAGTACCGCCTTGTCGCAGCGGCGGAACAGCTCCGCCTTGGTGTCGCAATACTCCTCCATGGTCTTGTGGAAATCCAGATGGTCTTCCGTCAAATTGGTAAATGCGCCCACCGTGTAGTGCAGGCCTGCCACCCGCTCCAAGGTGATGGCGTGGGAGGACACCTCCATGATCGCATAGGTGCAGCCGGCATCCCGCATTTGGGCCAGCAGCGCCTGCAATTCAAAGCTCTCGGGGGTAGTGCGCTCGGTGGGGATCCGCTTGTCGCCGATCATATTCTCCATCGTGCCCATAAGGCCCACTTTTACCCCCAATACCTGCTCCAAGACATGCTTCAGCAGTAAGGTGGAGGAGGTTTTGCCATTGGTACCGGTGATACCGATCAGCTGCATGGCTTTTGCCGGGTGGTGATAGAAATTGGCACCGATCTGGGCCAGGGCCAGCCGGTCGGAACTCACCCGGATACAGGGAACGGCATCATCCTGTTCCTTGGTGGTGATCACCGCCACAGCCCCCTTCTCCAGCGCCATAGGGATAAACCGGTTGCCGTCGGTAGCAAACCCTGTGATGGCCACAAACAGGCTACCGGGGGTCACTTTGCGGGAGTCATATGCCACGCAGGAAATTTCCGTGTCCATGGACACATTGGTCTTGATGATCTCCACACCAGACAGCAACTGCTCTAATTTCATAGCGATTCTCCTTCGTGCGCCTTAATCGGCGGATTTAGTATCAGTAAATTCCAGACGGACCGTACTGCCCATAGGAATTTGGTTTCCTTTTGATTCAGATTGAGCGGTGACCACCGCATGGATATCATCGTTCCCTGTGGGAAGGATATACAGCCCGAGGCTGCCTGATGCATGGTAGGCCTGCACTCTGGTCATGCCGGTAAAGTCCGGCACAGTGACCAACCGTTCCTCCGGCTCTTCTCCCAGATATAAAAGGATCTGGCTGTCGCCGGGCACGGTCTCGCCCGCTGCCGGAAGCTGCCCGGTCACCGTTTCCTCTGTACCCACAAACTGGACGGTAATGCCCAGCTTCTTCAGCTCCTTTTCCGCTTCCTCTGCAGACAAGCCGGTAAGATCCGGCAGCAGCACCTCTCTGCCGGCGGCATCTTCCTCTGTGAAGTTTCGCTGTACCTCCAGATAGGGCAGGATATCCGCCAGCACCGCCCCCACCGTGGGTGCAGCCATCACGCCGCCGGAAATATACATCCCTGTGGAGCGGGAGGGTGTGTCCAATGCTACTAATACAATATACTCCGGATCGTCCATGGGCGCAACCCCCACAAATGATACGATTTTATCCTGGACTCTCTGGCCATTATCATCAAAAACGTCAATTTTTTCACTGGTTCCGGTCTTTCCACCGATGGAAAATCCCGCAACTTTGGCATTTTTAGCAGTTCCTTCCACCACCACAGATTCCAAAAGGGAGCACATGGTTTTGGAGGTTTCCTGGGAGATCACCTGCCGTAGCACTGTGGGCTCCTGTTTCAGCACCGTGTTCCCCTCTGCGTCCACAACCTCGGAGACGATATACGGCTCCATCAGGTATCCTCCGTTGACCACCGCCGAGATCCCCCGCACCAGCTGCAAGGGGGTCAGCTTGAAGGTCTGTCCAAAGGAACCGGAGGTCAGGGACGCTGTTCCCCATTTATCCGTATCCGTCACCAGTTCCTTGGAAAAGAATACGCCTTTGCTCTCTCCAGCCAGGTCAATACCGGTCTTCTCCAGAATGCCGAACTTCTGCACATACTCATAAAACCGCTCTCCACCCAGCTTCAAAGCAATATGAGCAAAGGCCAGGTTACAGGAGTTCTGCAGCGCCTGGGGCGTTTGCTGACTGCCGTGACCGGTGGAACGCCAGCAGTGCAGCCGCTGAGCACGGCCGGGGATCTGCTCTGCACCACTGCAGTGAAACCCCGTCTGCAGGTCGATAGCACCGCAGTCCAGCGCCGCTGCCATGGTCATCACCTTAAAGGTCGAGCCAGGCTCATAGCCGTCAGAAATGCACCGATTCCGCCACTGCTTCAGCCGGGCAGCCTGCAGGGCTTGTTGATAAATTTCTTTTCGTTCTTTATATGCCGCAGACCCCTCCGGCTCGGCTAAGTACGCAAGACGCAGTTGCTCTACCTCTGCAGCCAGCTCCGGATCCTGTATCTGCTGGTAGTGATTGGGATCGTAACTACCAAGGGTTGCCATGGCTAAAATCTTTCCAGTCTTGACCTCCATTACCATCCCAAAGGCGCCGTTTTGCACTGCGTAACGCTCGATTGCCTGCTGCATTTGCTTTTCCAGACACGCCTGGACGGTCATATCCAAAGTCAGGATCACATCGTTTCCCGGCTGGGAGGCAAGATAGGCTTCGTAGGAGAAAGGCATATCCATCTCATTGTTGCCTTTGGTGGTGACCACCTGTCCGCCTGCTCCCTCCAAATAGCTATTATACGCCGCTTCGATACCCTCAGAGCCGGTGTTGGAGGCATTGGTAAAGCCAATCACCTGGGCAGCCATACTGCCATAGGGGTAGACTCGCTTAGAATTTGGCTCCAAGTGGATGCCGCGGATGTTGTTTTCGTTGATGTAGGCCCGAATCTTGTCGGCAGTTTCTCGGTCGATCCCCGCCGCCACCTGCTGGTAGCGCAGGCGGAGGTTTTCTGCCATTTCCGTAATTTTACTCTCGTCCACGCCCAGAATTTGATGCAGCTGCCGGGCGATGTCCCCGATGTCTGCCTTGGACTGCCGCAGCTCTCTGGGGTTTAAGTACACTGTTTCAACGCCTTCAGAGCAGGCCAGAATATTCATATTCCGGTCATAGATCACGCCCCGGTCGGCGGTCACATTGGTAATACGGGTTTGATTGTCCAGGGCAAGGTCTGAATAATAGGCGTAATTTGTTATCATCAGGTTGTACAGCTGCAGCCCGATGGGCACAAAAGCCAGCACACCCAACAGGAAGGATGTGAGCAAAATCCTCCTGTGCTGACCGGTGTCTGCCCGAACCCGTTCGTAATGCCGTCTTGGTTGATGCTTTGCCATAAGATCCCGACCTTCCCCAATAACCTGTAAATGGGCAGCAAGGGAGTCCCTCGCCGCCCACCGCAGCTGCTATTAAAGTCTATCGGAAGAAAGAAACATTATGCAAACAAGCCGGACAAAAAGATTCCGATTCTGTTCCACAGGCTCGCAGGAGTCTCCAGTTCCGTCTGTGGAGAAGAAAGCAGGACAGATACCTGCTTGGCATCCTCTGCCGGGATCATACCCAGTGCCATCGCAGTCTTTTCCACGGCCTCCATATCACAGGCCTCCGTATACGCCTGCTGCAAAGATGCGTTTTCCTGGCTGAGCAGCTCTACATACTGCTCCATTCTGGCAGTCTGGCGCTGAACCTGCTGCAAACGCAGGACGCCAACCGTCATAGTCACCAGCATCACCGCGGCCACGGCAATGCCCAGCATGGCAACCGGATCCACATACAGCACCCGACGCTTCTGCTTTTTCATCTTCGGCAGTGTGCCGGTGCTGGCAGATACCGCAGGAGCTACTCTCCTTGCTGCGCTACCGTCTGTATAGAACTTTACATACTGTACATCCACACGCTGTGCCATAGCTCCCGCTCCTTTCTGTTACAGCTTCTCGCACACCCGCAGCTTGGCGCTGCGGGATCGTGCGTTGACGTTCAGCTCCTCCTCGGATGCTACGATCGGCTTCCGATTGATGAGCTTGACCCGGGGTGTCTTGCCGCAAACACACACCGGAAAATGGGAAGGACATGTGCAGCCTTTTGCTGCAGTTGTCATTGCATTCTTTACAATTCGGTCTTCCAACGAATGGAAGGTGATCACAGCCAGTCGCCCGCCCTTATTCAGCAGGGGGATGGCATCCTCCATGGCCTTTTCCACAGAGCCGAGCTCGTCATTGACAGCGATCCGGATGGCCTGAAAGCTCCGCTTGGCCGGGTGCTGCTTTTCTCTGAGCGCTTGGGGTGGCATCGCGGAACGGATGATATCCACCAGCTCCAACGTGGTGCGGATGGGTGCTTCCTCCCGTCTGCGGCAGATGGCTGCTGCGATCCGGGGCGCATACCGTTCCTCACCGTAATCAAACAAAATTCGCTTTAATTCCTCCTGGGACCAGGTATTTACCACCGTGTCCGCAGTTAATACATCTTCGTTGTTCATCCGCATATCCAGCGGAGCATCTGCCATGTAGGAAAAGCCTCTGCTGCCGTCATCCAGCTGTGGGGAGGAGACCCCCAGATCCAGCAGGATACCGTCTACGCCCTCGAGTCCCAGATCCCGAACCACCTGTGTCATTTCACAGAAATTTGCATGAACCAAGGTGACCCGATCCTGATAGGGCTCCAGCCGCTTTCCCGCAGCTTCCAGAGCAACAGGATCCCGGTCGATACCGATCAGCCGACCGGTGGTCAGCCGCTTTGCGATCTGGCTGGAGTGGCCGGCGCCACCCAGGGTGCCGTCCAAATAAATACCTTCGGGGTTGATGGAAAGGCCCTCCAGGCACTCCTCCAGCAACACGGAAATATGATGAAATCCTTTCATAGCCCAATGGCCTCCAGAGAAGCCAGCAGCTTTTCGGGGGTAAGATTCTCGGCTTCAAAGCGCTGGAATTCGGCAGCATCCCAAATCTCTGCCTGCCCTGCCCGGCCGACGATCATCACATCCTTGCCAATCCCTGCGTATTCCAGCAGAAACTGGGTCAGACCAAACCGGAACTGCTTGTCCGGATTACACTCTGTGGCATTCATAAAGATCAAGCTGGTGGCAGCGGAGCGCTGAGAGATCGGCAGGGTGTTATAGTTCTGACTCAGTGTTTGCCAATCCGGGGCGGTGTAAACGGTGAGGCAGCGATGACCGCAATTGACGCCCAGGGTGACAAAAAAGTCATCGCCCAGCTCTGCCCGCAGCTTCGCAGGGACGAACAGACGGTTCTTATCGTCCAGCTTGGCAGGGTATTTTCCGATCATTTGCGCTCACCTCCACTCCATTTTACTCCACTTCACTACCATTTTGCTCCATTTACTGACAGTATAACGGATGAATTTTCAAAAATCAATACTTTTTATAAAAAATTTTCGAAAAAAATGGAGAAAATACTGGAAAAATCAAATTTTAGAACGCTTGTTCTAGAATAAGCCAGAACAAGCGTTCCCTTTACCCCTGAAAGGTCACCCGATCCCCTTCCAGCACAAGTTTGATCTTCGTGGGTTTTTTGGTGCATTGCAGCAGATACACCGAAAGAGGGCCCTCCACCTGTTGCTGCACCTGCTGTCGGATCTGGCGTGCCCCGGCCTGCTTTTCTTTTTGACAACCAAGCCGTTCCGCCAATTTCTCCGGCAGCTCCAGTTGGATACCCTGGGCTGCTACTCTTTTTTGCAGCTGGTGCAGATATTTGCCTGCAATCTGCTCCATAGTCTTCGGCTGCAGAGCTGTGAAGGTCACAATCGCATCCAATCTTCCCAAAAATTCCGGCGTAAAATGCTGTCGCAGTGCCTCCCTGGTCTGCCCCTCCCGACCTGCCGGCTGGAAGCCCAGTCCGTCGCTGCGCAGATCACCTCCCAGATTGGAGGTCATTACAATCACAGCATTGCGGAAGCTGACCCGGCGACCTGTGGAGTCGGTGAGAACCCCCTCTTCCATGATCTGCAGCAGGATCCCGGACACATCCGGGTGGGCCTTTTCCAGCTCATCCAGCAGCACCAGGCAGTAGGGTCTGCGCCGAACCGCCTCGGTGAGCTTGCCGCCCTCCTCGTACCCCACATAACCGGGAGGCGCACCGATCAGCCGGGCCACGGAGTGCTTCTCCATGAACTCTGTCATGTCCAAGCGGATCATGGCTTCCCGGCATCCGTACAGCTCCCGGGCCAAGGCACGGCACAGCTCTGTTTTCCCCACGCCGGTAGGCCCTGTCAGCAGGATGCTTGCCACCGGACGATTCTCCTCCCGGATGCCGCTTAAGCCCCTGCGGACGCACTCCGCCACCTGGCGAACCGCTGCCTCCTGTCCCATAACCTGCCGCTGTAGGGCCTGCTCCAGCTGCAGCAACCGTTCCCGTTCATTGGTCGTCAAACGCCCCACCGGAATCCCGGTACGGGCAGACACGGCCCATGCAATATCCGTTCCGGTCACCGTTCTGCTCCGGCGTCCCTCTGTGCTCCGGGCCGCCAGATGCTGCATTCTGTCCCGCAGCTGAGCGGCCTTTTCAAACCGGCTCTGCCGCACCGCCTCCTGCAGCTCTGCCTCCAGCTCCTGCCGCTGCGCCTCCCTGCCCGTATACAGCTCCTCCATGCGGGCGTGGGAGGCGCCCTCGTCCAACAGATCAATGGCCTTATCCGGCAGATACAGGTCCGGCAAATACCTCTGAGAAAGCCTCAGTGCCTCCTGGATCGCTTCCTCCGAAATCCGCATACGATGGTGTCTCTCCAGTCCAGACTTTACTCCCCGCAGGATTGCAAGAGTCGCCTCCCGATCCGGCTCCTCCACCGCAACCGGACGGAATCTTCTGTCCAGAGCAGGATCTTTTTCAATGAATTTCCGGTATTCCTCCCGGGTGGTCGCTCCCAGCATCTGCAGCTCACCACGGCCCAGGGCCGGCTTAAAAATATTGGCTGCGTCAATGGCACCCTCCGCCGCACCGGCACCCACGATGGTATGCATCTCATCCACAAACAAGATCACATCCCGGCTTCTGCGGATCTCCGCCAAGACATCCCGCAGCCGTTCCTCAAATTCGCCCCGGTACTTGGTGCCCGCCACCAGGTTGGCCATGCTTAGGCTGTAAAGATGCTTATTCTTTAATTGGGGCGGAACGGCACCGGCGGCCATTCTTTGCGCAAGGCCCTCGGCAATGGCGGTCTTTCCCACCCCCGGCTCTCCCACCAGCGCCGGATTATTCTTGTTTTTCCGGCACAGGATCCCGATCACCATATCGATCTCCCGATCCCGCCCGATCACCGGCTCCATGGTGGCCGCTTTTTGTATCAGATCCTCACTAAATTGCTCTAACAGTTTCGTGATATGTCCCTCCTTTTTCTCCCTGGTTGCTCCAGTGCTGTTCCAGAGCAGATATTCCACGGATCTGTGGAACAGTTCCTCCCGGTCCACACCATTCAGTGCCAGCAGCTCCTCTGCCTCGCTGCTGCGCTGCCGCAGCAGCGACAGCAGAATATGCACTGCCGTGACCTGCCGGCTTCCCAGATGGTTTGCTTCCTTGGCGGCAGCTTTGATAATGCGTTTGGCAGTTCCGGAAAACCCCTGTGGCAGCGGAAGCCCCGGTGTTCCCACACCGTACAGCACCGATGCCATTTGCGCCGCAACGGCCCGGTCAAGGCCCGATCCTGCCAGAAGGCTCCCGGGAAGCGCCTGCATATTCGCCAGCGCCAGCAGCAGGTGCACACTTCCCACATAGCTGTGCCCCATTTCCCGGGCATTGTTTGCCGCGGTCAACAGCACTTCCTTTCCGTCTACACTCAGTCGCATATTTTCCCTCCCAACTCCGGAAATTCTCTCCAGAGGGGCAAAAAAATATACTGTGCTGAATAAAAAACAATTGCAATTTTGAAAATACATGCTAGAATATAGATGTATTCTTGTGCGAATACATACAACACATCATATTGGAGGGAAAATCATGGCTTACAAGATCACTGATGCTTGCGTGAAGTGCGGCAGCTGCGCTGATAACTGCCCCGTTGAAGCTATTTCTGAGGGCGATGAGCTGTACGTCATCGACGCTGATATCTGCGTTGACTGCGGTACCTGTGCTGACAATTGCCCCACTGAAGCAATCGTAGAAGGCTGATTCTCCGATTCTGCTATCAGCCTGCGTGGCTGGGTGCTCCCAGTACGCAGGCTGATTTTTTCATCATGCAAAGGGAGGTCATCATGGAACAGCTGCAAAACGGATTTACCCTGGAACTGTGCCCGGGCGCGTTTCCTTTGAGCACAGACTCCATTGCCCTGGCCGGTTTTGTGCGACTTGTGAAGGATGCCGCTGTGCTGGATCTGGGTTCCGGTTGCGGAACCATCGGCTTGATGCTATGCGCGAACCACCCCAGTTGCCGGGTAACCGGCGTGGAGTTGGACTCGGATGCCCACCAGATGGCGCTGCATAATGCCCAGGTTAACGGCATTGCTTCCCGTTTTCATAGTATATGCGCGGATTTGCGCACCATCCCCTCGGTTTTCTCACCCGGCAGCTTCCACTGCTGTGTGTCCAATCCCCCCTACTATGCCGCCGGCCCTCAGAGTCAGGCCCATCCCACCGCCAGGCGGGAAGACACCTGCACGCTGGCGGAGCTGTTTCAGTCCGCCGCCTGGGCGCTGAAATTCGGCGGTGATTTCTTTTTGGTGCACAAGCCGGAACGGCTGGCCCAGATCTGCGCGTTAGGAGCACAGCACGCACTCGAACCGAAACGGCTGCTCTTCCTGCGCCACCGAACCGATGGCCCCATTGCCCTGATTCTGGTGCAGTGCCGGAAGGGAGCAAAGCCGGGACTCATCATAGAAGAAGAAAGTCTGCACACCCCCGACGGCGAACCTACAGACTACTACCGCAGACTCTACCACATTTAGGAGGTATGACCTATGGCCGGAATTCTGTATCTGGTCCCCACCCCCATCGGCAATCTGGGGGACATCTCCCAGCGCTGCAGGCAGACTCTGGAGCAGGCAGATTTTATTGCCGCTGAGGATACCCGGGTCTCCTTAAAACTGCTCAATCACTTAGGCATCAAAAAAAGCCTTGTCAGCTACTATGAGCATAACAAAGCGTTCAAAGGAACTGTCATTGTGGATCGGATCCTGGCCGGGGAAACCTGCGCACTGGTGTCCGATGCAGGCAGCCCCGCCATTTCCGATCCCGGCGAGGATCTTGTAAAGCAATGCGCTGACGCCGGGATCCCCGTGATTGCTATTCCCGGCCCCTGTGCCGCCATTACCGCACTGAGCATTTCCGGGCAGGCTACCGGGCGGTTCTGCTTTGAAGGCTTCCTGTCCACCGCTAAGAAGAGCCGGAAGGAGCATTTGGAATCCTTAAAAACCGAGCAGCGCACTATGATCTTCTATGAAGCGCCCCACAAACTGGTATCCACTTTAGAGGACATGTCCGCAGTCTTTGGGCAGGAGCGGTCCATCAGCCTGTGCCGGGAGTTGACCAAGCTCCACGAGGAGGTGGTCCGTACCACTCTAGGCGAGGCCATTGATCGATACACCCAGCAGCCTCCTAAGGGAGAATTTGTACTGGTGGTAGCCGGCGCGCAGCCGGAAGCTGCAGAATCCGCCACCGCAGAGGATGCAGCCAGCCATGTGGTTGCTCTCATGGCGCAGGGACTCAGCAGGAAGGATGCCATCAAGCAGACCGCCAAGGATCTGGATCTGCCAAAGAATGTGGTCTACGACGCAGCCTTACATCTGTAAACAGCAAAAAGCCTGTCCTACCGCAGTAGGACAGGCTTTTTATAGGTCTTTCATCTTTTCAATGCAGTCGCTGCACACAGTTTTCCCAAGATAGGACAGCAAATCATGGGTAGCGCCGCAAAACACACAGGAGGGCTCGTATTTCTTCAGCACAACCCGATCATCATCCAGGAAGATCTCCAATTCGTCCCGCTCTGCAATGTCCAGCGTGCGCCGCAATTCAATGGGAAGTACGATTCTTCCCAGTTCATCCACCTTGCGAACAATTCCGATAGATTTCAATTCACACACCCCTTATGTTCCAACATCATCCAATGATTTCCCATATTATACTATCGAATGCTCCCGGTGTCAAATGGCATTTCAGCCATATTTTCACAGCTGGCGCATAGGTTAAATTGGGAGGGATGTACATGCTTATGAGCTATATCTGGACAGGGATGCTGGGTTTCTCGGTCATTGCCGCAATCCTGCTGGGTCGGGGCAGCTCCTTGGCTGCAGCCGTCTCGCAGGGTGCCCAGGCGGGAATTACCCTGGCCATCTCCATCGGCGGCTCTCTGTGCTTGTGGACAGGAGTTGGTGCGCTCATGGAAAAAGCGGGCATGGTGCGCATACTATCCCGGGTCATGAAGCCGGTACTGCACCGCATTTTCCCCACCTCAAAGCAAAACGAAAAACTGTCCGCCTCTCTCAGCGCCAATATCTGTGCGAATCTGTTGGGTCTTGGCAACGCAGCCACACCAATGGGTATTCAAGCCGCAAAACAGCTGGCCCATAACACCGGCGGCGTGGCGTCGGACGAATTATGCAAACTCGTCGTGATGAATACCGCCTCGATCCAGCTGATCCCCGCCACCGTGGCCGCTGTCCGGGTTTCCAACGGATGCACCACTCCTTTTGACATCCTGCTGCCTGTCTGGATCACCAGTGTGTGTTCCGTGGGTGCAGGCCTGTTGGCGGCCGGTGTGTTAAGAAAGGTTTGGAGAGCATGACGGATTACTTAGTACCTTTGGTTTTGCTGATTACCTGTGTGGTGGCATTGCGGAAGCAGGAAAACAGCTATCAGGTCTTGCTCCAAGGCGCTGCTGAAGGCCTAAAGCTGCTGGTGACTCTGGTACCCACGCTGGTGCTTTTGATGACAGCGGTGACAGCCCTTCGGGCATCCGGCGCTATTGAGCTGGTGAGCGGTGTACTGAACCCAGTATTTCGGTCCTTCGGCATCCCTCCGGAGACAGCCCTGCTGGTGTTGATCCGTCCCTTCAGCGGCAGCGCCGCATTGGCGGTAGGGGCTCAGATCATGGCAGAATACGGGGTAGATTCTCTGATCGGCAGAACCGCCGCCGTCATGCTGGGGTCTACAGAGACAACCTTTTACACCGTCAGTGTTTACTTTGGTGCGGCGGGGATCCATAAGAGCCGCTACACCATTCCCGCAGCTCTGATCGCGGATTTTACGGGTTTTTTTATGGCAGCACTGACGGTAAGATTCCTTATGTAGCATTCTGATATAGCTATAAAAACAGCCCGCTGTCAAATGACAGCGGGCTGTATATTTTAGGAATTACACCTCATCCTCGTCGTCGAAGGTGAACTCCAGGGTCTCGCCGCATTCATCACAGATGATGCTGCCCTGCTCCAGGGTCTCCTCGTCGAAATTGATGACATTGCCACAGACGCACTTTACTTCGTAGATGGTGGAGTCCTCGTCGCCGAAGTCAAAGCCTTCGTCGTCGAAGTCGTCCTCATCATCGTAGTCGTCGTAATCGTCGTAGTCGTCTTCGTAGTCCTCATCCTCTTCGTCCAGGATGTAGTCCTCAATAGCGTCCAGATCTTCTTCGATCTCATCCAGCTCATCGGAGATGGCGATGGTGGTATTCTCCACATCGGTCAGCTTCTTGGTCACATCGCCCATCAGCTCAACCAGTGCGGCGATCAGCTTGCCTTCAGCCTTCTGCGTGTCCAGATCCAGACCATCCATCAAGCCCTTCAGGTAAGCGGACTTTTCAGAAATCGTCATAAGAATTCTCCTTATCGTTCTTAAATTAAGCCTTGGAGCGGCCCAGATACTCGCCGGTGCGGGTGTCGATCTGGATCTTGTCGCCCTCATTGATGAACAGGGGCACCTTCACCTCAGCGCCGGTCTCCAGGGTAGCAGGCTTCAGGGTGTTGGTAGCGGTGTTGCCGGCGAAGCCGGGCTCGGTAGCGGTAACCACCAGGTCAGCAAAGTTGGGAACTTCCACACCGAAGACGTTGCCCTTATAGCTCATGATCGTGCAGACATCGTTTTCCTTCACGAACTGGAAGGAATCGTCCAGAGCGGACTTGTCGATGGGCTGCAGCTCATAGGTCTCGCCGTCCATGAAGTAGTACAGGTTGCCGTCGTTGTAGGAGTACTCCATCTTCTTACGCTCAATGTAAGCGGTGGGGAACTTTGCAGAGGGGTTCAAGCTGGTTTCTGTCACGCCGCCGGTGATGACGTTCTTCATCTTCACACGGACGAACGCAGCGCCCTTACCGGGCTTCACATGCTGGAATTCGATAACCTGCATAACCTTGCCATCCAGTTCGAAGGTTACGCCGTTTCTGATATCACCTGCAGAAATCATTTTATATATCCTCCTAAGTGTATGCCCTTGCGGGCGGTTTTATAAACAATATGTTAGCTGATATATTCTAACCGAAATTCCACTGTTTTGCAAGGGGAAAACGGAATTTTTTTAGACAATTATCAAATTTTTGGGGCTGGCGGTAATATTTTCATGGCCATCGGCGGTAAAAATCGTCACATCCTCGATCCGGACACCGAATTTACCGGGCAGATAGATGCCGGGTTCGGCAGAAGCAACTGCTCCTGCGGGCATGGGATTCTCGTTGGCGGCATTAGGGCTGGGACTCTCATGAACTTCCAAGCCTAAACTATGACCGTAGCCATGGCCAAAGTAGTCGCCGTAGCCTGCATCTATGATTACCTGCCGTGCAGCGGCATCCACTTCCCTGCCGGCCACACCGGCACGGGTAGCCGCCAGACCTGCCAGCTGGGCCTGCAGAACGGTGTTGTAGACCTTCTCCATCTCCTCGGTGGCGTAGCCAACTGCCACGGTACGGGTCATATCGGAACAGTAGCCATTGTATAGTACGCCAAAGTCCATAGTTACAAAGTCGCCCTCCCGGATCACCCGGTCTGTAGCCACGCCGTGGGGCAGACTGGTATTGGGGCCGGAGACCACGATAGGATCGAAGGACAGACCCTCGCCGCCGTTTTTGTACAGGCAGTAGATGAGCTCCGCCTGCAGCTCCTTCTCGGTCATACCTGCCTTGATACGGCCCAGCATTTCTGAAAAAGCCTTATCGGTAATGGCCTGAGCCTTGCGCATATTGTCCAGTTCCCAATCTTCCTTCACCGCCCGGAACGCACTGATCTGCTTGTGCATAGGGATCAGCTTGGCATTCAGTTTTTCTTCAAAGCCACGCAGTTCGGCTACAGTCAGGTAATTCTCCTCATAGCCCAATGTGGTAATGCCGAAATCCGCGATCGCTTCATTGATCAGCTGGCTATAGGGGTGGGCACGGTCGGTCATGATTACCGCAAAGCCCTTGATACCGTTTTCCGCAGCCTCAATATAGCGGCTGTCGGTGAAATAGCGGCAGCCCTTGGCGCTGACCACGGCAATACCCTCGGCAATGTCATATTCTGCGCCGTAGTGACGGCTGTAGCGGCTGGTCAGCAGCAGACCGTCCGCCTGCTCACCCAGCAGAGAGCGGTACTTATCAAGATTGTTCATAGACGATTCTCCTTTTTCGTGCAGCATAGATAAACGGCTTTTCCAGCACATGCCGTCCCTTCAGCCAGAAATTATGGTTGTTAATGGGCGTTACCAATATCGATTTTACCCCACAGCCGTTGGCTCCCAGCACATCGGTGAATATCTGGTCACCGGCCAGGGCGCACTGCTCCGGGGAAAGTCCGTAGCGGGTCAAGCAGGCAGCAATGCCTTTGGGAAACGGTTTTCTGGAATGGGTAATACAGTCGATGCCCCGCTTTTTGCAGAACACCTTCACCCGGTCATTGTGGCTATTGGACACCACGCAGACTTGAATATCCGAGGAGAGCATTTCCTCCAGCCAGGTCTGCATCTCATCTGTGGGAAGGTCGGTGGTGTAAGGGACGATGGTATTGTCAAAATCCAGCATCAGCAGCCGGATGCCCCAATCGGTAAGTAGTTGGGGCGACAGATCCGTCACCCGGTCTGCAATCGCCGCCGGCAGCAACGAAACACACATATCCCCTCACCTGCTTTCATAAATTCCTATTATACAGTATAGCACGGCCGGAGGTGTTTGTCTATGTTTTGCGATGTGTTTCTTGCTATGACCGCCGGAGAAATTCCCGCTGATCCCCTTCATCCCATCGCCTATATGGCCTGTCATTTCTCCGCCTGGAGCAAGGGGCTTTCCAACCTGCCGGAGACGCTGCCCGCCGGTAGTCTTATTCTGCTGGACGACAGCATGGGTCTGCAGGGGCATGACCCGGCGCTGATTACTCGGCAGCTGCAGGACTTAATTGGGCAATTCCAACCGGAGGCCCTGCTGATGGACTTTCAAAGAGCGCCCACCGAGGAAGCCTTCCGGATGCTGGATGTGTGCATTCCTCAGCTGCCCTGCCCTGTAGCTGTGCCTGCCCCCTATGCAGGGAATTATGATTGCCCGGTGTTTTTAAGTTCCGCGCCCTTTGACCGTTCTATTGAGGACTATCTTGCACCTTGGCTTGCCAGAGGTGTTTATCTGGAGCTGGCACTGGATGGAATCACGGTCACGGTAGACCGCAACGGCAGCCGCACACAGCCTCTGCCGCCGGGGTATGTGGCAGAGCTTCCTTTGCAGGATACGGCGCTATGTTGCCACTATGATGTGCAGGCGGAGGAAGAACAGGCAGTCTTCACCCTGCTCAGAACCCGGGAGGATGTGGCCGCGTTGCTGGAAAAAGCCACCGCCAAGGGCATTTGGGGTGCAGTGGGTCTATATCAGGAGTTGGGATAAAAGAACCCCCGCAGACCACAGTCTGCGGGGGTTATGAGCATATTCAAGAGGGATATTAATAGAACTTTCTCTTGTTCTTACGGGCAGCTTCAGACTTCTGCTTACGCTTCAGGCTGGGGCTGACGTAATGCTCGCGCTTCTTAACTTCTGCAATGACGCCCTCCTTGGCACAGCTACGCTTAAAACGACGCAGAGCGCTTTCCAGAGACTCATTTTCCTTCACGCGAATTTCAGACATTGTTTTCCCTCCCTCCGATGGCATCCGGCTATTTCCTGGATGCGTTCAGGGCCATATCGGCTCGACTATTATATGCTGAATTTCTCTGTTTGTCAAGCGGAGTTTCTTCCTTTTTGACAAAAAACTGTGTTGATGAGGAAGGATTTTCTAAAATAGCTATTCTCACTGCTTTCCGGGCTTATTCTTACTGATATTCGTCTGCAAAGGCATCCTCTGTAAATGTAACGCTCTGGGCAAGTGTTATTAAATCATCCATAGTATATCCATCCTGATCCAGCCAGATTCCGTACACCGGTTCTTTGCCCTCTACTGCCCAAAGGGCGTACCAGTATTTGTGCACGCCTACATAAAGCATTTCTTCCTCGTTGTAAACATCCACAGCATATTCCGCCACAATGCAGGGCGCGCCGGATTCCACGGAAACAAAGTCGGAGACAAAGCCTGCGTGATTGTCAATAGGCCCCATTCCTACCAACTGGCCATCTTCAAAGATGACTTGCGTATTTAAGTGTCGGACTGCGTTGCCGTACATCGTTCCCTGGGTATTATAAAGCCGAACACCGCCGCCGTGGCCTAAATATTCATTATACCTGCCTGCGGTCATCCCGGGTAATGGGGTGAAAAGCATTTTGCCCATGACGCGCACTTTGCCATCCAGCACAATCGTTTCCTGCTCGGGATCCACAAGATCTGCGGAATCATTTGTGGGTTCTGTTGTATCTACCGTTGGGTCACTATCCTCCCCAGTTGTCTGGGTGGGTTCTGTAGTGTTTTGGGTTTCCGTTTGCGTAGGTTCTGTTTGTTTCTGCGAAACCTCACCGCCGGCGCATCCGCTTAAAAGCAGTGCAACACATATAAGTAGCGCAATCAATCGTTTCATACAAGATACCCTCCTCTGCCCTATTTTTTGTATGGATTTTCTTTGGCCCGCCTCAGTTTTATGTCGACCTATAATTATGTTATAAAATGGCAAAACAAAAATCAAGAACATTTCCATGACAAATCATAAAAATGTTCTTGATTATTTGTATTCTTTTGTAACCCTTGCTTACTTTACGATCAGATTGACCAACTTGTTCTTGACCACGATGGTCTTGACGATATTGCCGCCGTTCTTCTCCAGGAAATTGGCGATCTTCTGGTCGGCCAGCACATTATTAACCACGGTATCGTTGTCCAGATCGGCAGCCATCACCACAGTGCCACGCATTTTGCCGTTGACCTGCACCGCAAAGGTCACCTCGGAATCCTTGCACTTTTCCTCGCTGTAGGTGGGCCAGCTCTCGTAGGCAATGGTGGTATCGTGACCCAGAGCCTGCCAAACCTCCTCACCCACATGGGGGGTGATGCAGGAGAGCATCTTGATGAAGCCCTCGGCATACTCTCTGGGGCAAGTGCCGTTCTTATAGACCTCGTTGACGAAGACCATCATCTGAGCGATGGCCGTATTGAAGCCCAGCACCTCAAAGTCAGAGCTTACCTTCTTGACGGTCTGGTGGTAGACCTTGGTCAGCTTGCCGTCGTCGGTATCGGTGATGTTGGCAGGCTCGGTGAAGAAGTTCCAGACACGGTTGATGAACTTTCTTGCGCCGGCTACTGCGGATGTACTCCAGGGCTTGGAGACCTCCAGGGGACCCATAAACATCTCGTAAAGACGCAGGGTGTCTGCGCCGTACTCCCGGACGATATCACTGGGGTTGACCACGAATTCCGGGAACCGCTTACCCATCTTA
Source organism: Faecousia sp. (assembly GCA_045595945.1). Classification (GTDB taxonomy): domain Bacteria; phylum Bacillota; class Clostridia; order Oscillospirales; family Oscillospiraceae; genus Faecousia. The sequence continues at coordinate 9,299 of JAZOBL010000088.1, read as the reverse complement.
ATGCCGTTCTCGCCCAGGATCATACCCTGGTGGACCAGCTTTTGGAAGGGTTCTTTCACGGGAGACAGGCCGTTATCGTACAGGAACCGGTTCCATATCCGGGCATACATCAGGTGACCTACCGCGTGCTCAGGTCCGCCCACATACAGGTCAACAGGCATCCAGTGTTTTAACAGCTCCGGATCGCAGAAGGCCTTATCGTTTCTGGGATCGATATAGCGCATATAGTACCAGGAAGAGCCGGCAGAACCGGGCATGGTAGAGGTCTCCCGGAGGCCCTTAATGCCATTCTGTTCGTACTGCTTCCACTCGGTTGCATTCTCCAGAGGTGCCTGGCCGTTGCGGCCCTTGTAATCCTCCAGCTCCGGAAGGATCAAAGGCAGCTCTTCATCCGGCAGAAACACGGTCTTGCCGTCTTGGGTGTACACACAGGGAACAGGCTCGCCCCAGTAGCGCTGACGGGCGAAGATCCACTCCCGGAAATGGTAGTTGTTCTTTCTGCGGGCAACACCGGCCTTTTCCAGCTTGTCGGTGATGGCCTCCTTGGCCTCCTCCACAGTCAGACCGGTGAACTCCTGAGAATTGATCAGTTTGCAGCCCTTGCCCAGATAGTCCTGCTTCTCGAAGGCACATTCGGACACATCCCGGCCCTCAATCACCTGGATCATGGGGATATTATGAGCCACCGCGTACTCAAAGTCACGCTGGTCGTGGCTGGGAACGGCCATAACCGCGCCGGTGCCGTAGTTACCCAGCACGAAATCGCCGATGAACACAGGCACTTCCTTGCCGTTGACAGGGTTGATGGCATACACGCCCTGCAGCCGGCAGCCGGTCTTGGTCTTGGTAGCATCGGTGCGGTCGATCTCGCTCTTCTTGGCGGCTTCGTCGATGTACGCCTGCACTTCCTCCCGGTTCTCCACCCGGTCCAGAAGGCTCTGGGTGATCTTGCCGTCCGGTGCCAGCACCATGAAGGTGATGCCGTAGATGGTTTCGATACAGGTAGTATAAATGGAGAAAGAACCGCCGCCAACCAGCTTGAAGTCCACCTCCACGCCGGTGGACTTGCCGATCCAGTTGCGCTGGATCTCCTTGGTGGATTCAGGCCAATCGATCTCGTTCAGACCTTCCAGCAGCTTTTCCGCAAAGGCAGGCTGGTCGATGACCCACTGCATCATCATCTTCTTTTCCACCGGGTAGCCGCCACGCTCGGATTTTCCGTCGATGACCTCATCATTGGCAAGCACAGTACCCAGCGCCTCGCACCAGTTCACCGGCATCTCGATCCGCTTGGCGTAGCCGGCCTCATACAGCTTCTTGAAGATCCACTGAGTCCACTTATAGAATTCCGGATCGGAGGTGGAGGTCATCTTGGACCAGTCATAGTCAAAGCCCAGCTCCTTCAGCTGCTTGGAGAAAGTCTGGATATTCTGCTGAGTAAAGCCGTTGGGATGGTTGCCGGTGTCCACCGCATACTGCTCTGCAGGCAGACCGAAGGAGTCATATCCCATGGGGTGCAGCACATTGTAGCCCTGCATCCGCTTCATACGGGACATAATGTCAGTAGCGGTATAGCCTTCCGGGTGACCTGCATGCAGACCTACACCGGAGGGGTACGGAAACATATCCAGCACATAGTACTTAGGCTTGGAGAAATCCCACACATCTGTATAGAAGGTGTTGTTCTCCTCCCAGTATTTTTGCCATTTGGCTTCCACAGTTTGGTGCTCGTAAATCATGGCCTTTTTCCTTCTTTCTTACTCTTCAATCACAATATCCCGCAGGTCCACCTGCTCGGCATCCGCCCACAGGCGCTCCAGGGAATAGAACTCTCTTGCTTCCTGGGTAAACACATGGACCACCAGAGAGCCGTAGTCCAGCAGCTCCCAGCTGTTTCCCCGGTGGCCTTCCCGGCCAAGCAGCGGCTCACCCAGCTGCTCCAGGGTGTACTCCGCATAGTCACACAGGGTCTTAACATGGGTATTGGAAGTACCTGTGCAGATCAGAAAATAGTCTGCCAGGGAGCTGACTGTATCGATCTTCAGCAGCTTGATGTCCATACCCTTCTTCTCATCCAGAGCTTTGGTTACCTGAATGGCAACTTCTTTAGCAGTTAACATAACATCTTCCTTTCCATTCTCTTTACACACCGGCTGTTTCCAGATATGCCAGTGCCTGGGCAGATTCCGGGGAGATATCTCTCCCCTGCTGTTTCAGCAGTTCCAATGTCATGGTCAAGCCCAGCTTTAACGCCTGATCCAAATCGGTATATGCCATGCGGCGCAGGGTTTCCACACCAGGAAAGTCCCGGTTTGGCTCCATATAGTCGGCCACATAGATGATCTTCTCCAACAGGTTCATATTGGGTTTTCCGGTGGTGTGGCTGCGGATTGCATCCACCACAGCTTTATTCTCTCCAAAAATCCGCTCTGCCACCAGACTGCCGGTTAAAGCATGGAGGGTTTTGGGATTATTTTCAAAAAATTCACTCAGTACCATACCATAATCCCGGCACAAAGTCAATTGCAAAGGCCCATCCAGCGCCTTGGTAATGTCATGGAGAAGTCCCGCTCTGGCGGCGTCGGTCTCATCGGCACCCCAACGCCTTGCCAGCTCTGCAGCAGTATCCCGGCAGCCCAGCACATGGGCCACCCGGTTGGGCTTTAGCAGACCTATCACCACCTGCTCCAGCTTGTCCATAGGAAGCTTTCGCAGGTCCTCTCCGGTATCATACAGAGCATTCCGGCGGATGTAATCCTCAATCCCCGCCGGCAAAAATTCTGACCCGCACCGGAACACCAGCATCCGCCGAATCTGGGTGGAGGAAATATGCGTCACAGGATTCTCCACCAGATACACGGTAGCACCCATATGCTCCAGTATCTTTTTTTGCTGCAGGATCTGTTCTGCCTCCCGGGAATCCCCCCGGTAGAACACACCCAGGGATGCATTCTGATAGATCCGCTCCGGCTCTTTCCAGGTCAGAAAGGACAGGAACATATCCGTACCCATCAGCAGAACCAGTTCCTGCTCCGGATAGGCTTCTTTCAGCTGCTCCACCGTCATATAGGTGTAGCTGACGCCGCCCCGGTTCAGTTCCAAATCGGAGACCTCCATGGCATCCCCTGCGGCAAGCTGCAGCATTTGCAGCCGCTGGGCGGGGGTAGGGGTATGGGGCGGCAAGGTTTTATGGGGAGAAATGTTGGAGGGAATCAAGAAAAGCTTAGAAAGCTTTAACTCCTTTTGGGCATATTCGGCCGCACGGAGGTGACCCACATGCGGTGGGCTGAAGGTGCCGCCGTAAATGCCGATTCTCTCCACAGATCCTCTCCCCTTTCATAGTTAATCTTCGTTTCGCAGCTGTTTTTCCCGGCTGCGCTCAATGGCCTTGTCAATGGCCTGCTGCCGGAAATATTCGTTACGCTGCTCCCGGACCTTTCTGGCTGCCTGACGGCGCGCCTGCGCGCCCTTGCGGACGGGGTTCTTCTTGCCGCTGGGGGTTGCCTTCCGTTTGGCGCGGCCGGTCATATTTTGCTGCTGGTGGAGCTTTTCGCTGAACCGATAGATCACAAACTTGGTGCCGATGACTGCAATTCCCTCAGCGCCGGTAGCTTCGCAGATTTCGTCGCAGACCTCTCTGGGGGTCATCATAGCACCCTCCAGCACCTTTCCCTTCACCAGTTCTCGGGTATCCAGCTGGTTTTCCGCCTCGGCGATCAGTGCCTCGGTGATACCGCCCTTACCAACCATCAAAGTAGTATCGATGGTAGTGGCCTGGGCCCGCAGTTCTGCCCGTTCCTTACTTGTCAGCATAGCCTGCCTCCTTCAGCTTCTCGTAAAACACCTTCAGGGCATTGGCCCGGTGGGATACTTGATTCTTCTCCTCCGGCGCCAATTCCGCGGTGGACTTACCCAGAGGGGGATAGTAGAAAATGGGGTCGTAGCCAAAGCCGTTTTCGCCTCTGGGCTCCCGCAGCAGCTGCCCGTGGATCTCACCCCGGGCCTGAATGATCTTGCCCTCCGGGGTGATCATGGTGATCACGCAGACGAATTGCGCCTGGCGCTGACCGTCGGGAACGTGCTCTGTGTTCTTCAGCAGGAGTTCCAGTCTCCCCCAATCATCCAGCGACTCGTCAAAGCCGTAGCGGGCGGAGTAGATGCCCGGCTCGCCGTTCAAGGCGTCCACGGCGATACCGGAATCATCTGCCAATGCCGGCAGGCCGGTTGCTTCCATGACAGCCTTTGCCTTGATCAGGGAGTTTTCCTCAAAGGTAGTGCCGTTTTCTTCCACATCGATGTCCACGCCCAGCTCGGACTGGAGCACCAATTCCATATCAAATTTTTCAGTAATCCTACTGATTTCCTCCAGCTTGTGCCGGTTTTTACTTGCCAATACGACTCTCATATTCTCTCCTTACAGCAGGGCATCCACAAAGCCCTGGGCCTCAAAGGGCATCAGGTCATCTGCCTGCTCGCCTACACCAACGAATTTCACCGGAATCTGCAACGCATCTGCCACGGCGATTACAATGCCGCCCTTAGCAGTGCCGTCCAGCTTGGTCAACGCAATGGAGGTGACGCCGGCAATTTCCTTAAACTGCTTGGCCTGAATAAGACCGTTCTGTCCTGTGGTACCATCCAGCACCAGCAGCACTTCCCGGGCAGCATCCGGCAGCTCCCGCTCTACAATCCGGCTGATCTTATTCAGCTCGTTCATCAAATTGGTTTTGTTATGCAGCCGTCCGGCCGTATCAATGATGATTACATCACTGCCTTTGGCCTTGGCGGATTGGATTCCGTCGAACACCACGGACGCAGGATCCGCCCCCTCATGCTGGCGGACAATGGCTGCACCGGAACGCTGGGCCCAGATTTCCAGCTGATCGGCAGCGGCGGCACGGAAGGTATCGCCAGCCACCAGCAGCACATTCTTGCCCTGATTCTTCAGCTGGGTAGCGATTTTACCGATGGTGGTGGTCTTACCCACGCCGTTGACGCCGATCACCAGGATCACAGAGGGGTTGGTGGAGAGATCCAACGCGGTATCTCCCACATTCAGCATTTCCACCAGAATTTGTTTCAATGCATCCCGGGCCTGGTCGGTGGTTTTCAGATGCTGCTCCCGGATGGTCTTCCGCAGCCGGTCGGTGGCTTTCACCGCCGTGTCCACGCCCAGATCCGCCAGGATCAGGCTCTCCTCCAGCTCGTCGTAGAAATCATCGTCAATTTCCGAGACAGAAAACACATTTCCCAAAGTGTCGGATAAGGCATCTCTGGTTTTGGTAAGGCCTGCCTTAATTTTATCAAAAAAACCCATGTAATTACTCCTAATTATTCCACAATGCCCAGATACTGCTCCATCTGATTCAGATCAAGACGCAGCAATTTACTGATACCCTGCTCCTGCATGGTAACACCGTAGAGCACATCAGAAGCCTCCATAGTGCCCCGGCGGTGGGTAATGACAATAAACTGCGTCTTGGTACTTAAGTTCCGCAGATAAGTGGAGAACCGTTCCACATTCCGGTCATCCAGCGCAGCGTCGATCTCGTCCAACATACAGAAAGGCGTGGGACGGACCTTCAAAATGGCAAAGTACAGGGCGATGGCCACAAAGGCCTTCTCACCGCCGGAGAGCAGTGTGATGGTCTTCAGCTGCTTTCCGGGAGGCTGCACCCGAATCTCAATGCCGCAGGTCAGTGGGCTTTCCGGATCCTCCAGAAGCAGCTGACCCTTGCCACCGCCGAACATCTCTTCAAAGACCTGTCCAAAGTACTGATTGATCTTGGCAAATTCCGTGACAAAAATCTCAGTCATCTGGGTAGTGATCTCTTTGATAATACCCTCCAGATCCTTTTTAGCGCCCAGCACATCATCCCGCTGCTCGGTCAGGTAAGTATACCGCTCATTGACCCGGGCGTACTCCTCAATGGCGCCCAAGTTTGGTGTACCCAAGGCGGAGATTTTCCGCTTCAGCTCTGTGATCTGCCGGACGCCGGCAGCTACGGACTCGATCTGTCCCCGCTTTTCGGCTGCAGTGCCCGGAGTCAGTCCATAGGTATCCCACAGCTTATCGATGGTGTTGCGTTCCTCGATCACCGTGGTTTCCTTTTTATTCTCCAGCAGAGCGCAGGCCCGTTCCATATTCAGAATGGACTTGTTCTTCTCTTGGATCTCCCCCTCTGCCTTGGAGCGGGAGGCCTCGATCCGGGCATACTCTGCCAGGGCATCGTTCATAGACTGACGGATCCGGGCAGTCTCGGCGGCGTTCTCCTCCTGCCGGTTCAGCTGCTGGCGAATTTCCTCCTCCAGACGGCTGTTTTCAGCATGGATGGCATCGATGTCAGAGAGTTTCTTATTCTTATCACCCTCGGTGGCAGCCTGTAGCACCCGCAGATCTGCAATATGACTGGTTGCGGTGGTGCGCTCAGCCTCCAAGGCTGCGGACTCGGTGCGGATGGCGTTGATACTGTCGGTGATCTTGGCAACTGCCGCATCCGCATCCAGCTGCGTACCCTCCAAAAGAGCGATCTCCTGGCGGGTCTTTTCCAGCTGCGCCGTGTAAATCTCCACCTGTGCACAAATAGCGGCCTTCTGCTCCCGGTCAGCTGCCTGCCGGCGGCAAAGGCTGTCCAGCTCCCGCTGGGCAGAGGCAGCTGCCTCCTGCACCGCCTGCAGCCAGATCTCATGCTGCTTCAAAAGCCCCTCCTGGGTCAGTACCTGCTTTTCCGCCTCTGCCAGCTGCTCCCGGGCGGTGTTCAGCTGGAACTCCACCTCTTCCGCTGCCCGGCGGGCCTCGGTGAACTGTTCCTCCAGTTCCTGCAGCTTCCGGGACATCTCCTGCTCCCGAGCAACCAGCTTATCCAGCTCGTTGGCGCGGCTGAGGATGCCCGCTTCCTTATTCACAGAACCACCGGTCATAGAGCCGCCGGCGTTGATCACCTGACCGTCCAGGGTGACAATCTTAAACCGGTTGCCGTACTTTTTGGCCATAGCGATGGCATCATCGATATTTTCCACGATGACGATCCGACCCAGCAGATTCTCTACGATCCCCCGGTAGGTATTTTCACATTTTACCAATGTAGACGCAACGCCCACAAAGCCACGGCTATTCTCCAGACCTGTTTCTTTCAAAGTCTTGCCGGTGATCACAGACAGGGGCAGGAAGGTGGCACGTCCTCCGCCGGTGCGCTTTAAGTAAGCAATGGCGGCTTTGCCGTCCTGCTCATCCTTCACCACGATTTGCTGCATTGCGCCGGCAAGGGCGATCTCAATGGCTACCGTATAGCTGTCATCTGTACGGATCAGCTGGGACACCGGTCCATGTACATTCCGCAGAACTCCCCGGTTTGCCTCCTGCATCACCTGGCGGACAGACTTCTGGTAGCCCTCAAAGTCCTTCTCCATTGCCCGGAATACCCGGGTCTTTGCCTGCACGCCTTCCAGAGCGCTTCTCAGCTTCTGGACTTCCTCCCCCAGCTCATCCCGGCGCTTGGCTCGGGTGGTCTGGCGGAGGGAATAGCCAGCGATGGTGTTGCTGTTGGCAGTGACCTCATCCTGCGCCCGGCGCAGCTGCTTACGGCAGGCGTCCAGCTCCGCCTGGGCCTGCTCTTCCTTTTGCTTACCGGAGGCCATATCCTCCTGCAGCTGGGTGATCCGCTCCTGGGTCTCCCGGCTGCCGGCCTCCAGGGTTCTGCCGTCGGCCTCCCGGGCAGCCAGATCCGAGGACAGCTGCACCTCCCGGCTCCGCAGCTCCATAAACTGCCGGGTCAGCCCCTGAGCACTGGCGGTCATTTCGTTCAGCTGCTGCTGCAGCGCAGAGATTTCCCCATTTTTCTGTCCCAACAGGGTATCGATTTCACCGATTCTGGCAGTGGCTTGCTCCAGCTGGGCGGTGATACCGCTGCTGCGGTCTTCCTGTCCCTGCAGGTCTTCCCGATTACGGCGGATATTCTCTTCATTATTCCGGACAGTTCCCCGCAGCACGGCAATCTGGCCGTCGATCTGCTGATGGACGCCTTCCAGCATACTCACCTGCACACGCAGATTTTCAACATTCTCGTTCTGGTGGCGCAGATCGGCACTCATCTGCTCTGTGTTGGCATACAGCTTATCCAAGTCCTCGTGGGCCTGCTGCAGCACGAAGGAGGCTGAATTGTAGTCCTCCTCCGCCTTTTTGGCATCGGCAGAAAGCTTTTCCAACTTGTCCAGCCACACCGCAACCTCCACGCCCTGCAGCTCATCCCGTAGCTGCAGGTACTTGGTTGCTTTCTCGGACTGCACACGGAGGGGTTCCAGCTGCAGTTCCAGCTCGGAGACCTTGTCACCGATCCGGAGCAGATTGTCCTCCGTATGGGCCAGCTTCCGCTCGGTCTCCTCCTTGCGGTGGCGATACTTGGAGATACCGGCAGCCTCTTCGAAGATCTCCCGGCGGTCAGCGCTCTTCAGGGACAGAATCTCATCAATGCGTCCCTGTCCAATATTGGAGTAGCCCTCTCTGCCAAGGCCGGTATCCATAAACATCTCGTGGATATCCCGAAGTCTGGCAGACTGGCGGTTGATATAGTATTCACTGTCGCCGCTGCGGTAATACCGGCGGGTGACCATGACCTCGTCTGCATCGTAGCTCAAGGCGCGATCAGAGTTGTCCAGAGTCAGCGTGGCTTCCGCAAAGCCCACTGCTGCCCGCTTTTGGGTGCCGCCGAAGATCACATCCTCCATTTTGGCACCACGGAGGGTCTTGGTGCTCTGCTCGCCCATGACCCATAGGATCGCATCGGAAATATTGGACTTACCGGAGCCGTTTGGGCCCACGATGGCCGTAATATCATCGCCGAACCGGATCAGTGTTTTATCGGGAAAGGACTTAAACCCCTGAACTTCCAAACTTTTTAAGTACACAATCTCAACCCCATCATTGTAATCAGCAGAATAAGGTTTTTCCTGCGGACACACCAACCTCATTCTAAAAATTCATCAGTTTATTATACCCAACAAGCGGCTAAATTGCAAGGATTTCTTTCCCGATCTGCCATATTCTGTGGCAAAGCCAGTAAAAGGAACCCGCCCGGTAAAACCGGGGGTTCTTCATATGCGGGCATAGCCCTCTGTTCCTCGCGTAACACGTGAACGCGTAAGACGGTCCGTCAGCTGCATAAAGGCCCCCTTGTGTAAAGGGGGCTGGCATTTGTGAGGAACGAGCAAATGACTGGGGGATTGTTTTGGTTCGATGTATAACAATCCCTCCGGCTCGCCATTCGGCGACCCACCTCCCTTTACACAAGGGAGGCTTTTTC
>JAZOBL010000087.1:0-8969 GCA_045595945.1 Faecousia sp. | reverse complement strand
AGTCGGAGATCATGCCGTTAGAGCCGGTAGAGATTGCACGACTGCTCAAGGAGGCTGAGGCGGACGACTACTGCAATCTGTTTATCGTGGCTATGTTCACCGGTATGCGCCAAGGCGAACTGTTGGGGCTTGCCTGGGAGTGTGTGGATTTCAAATCCGGCATTATCACTGTTAAGCAGCAGCTGCAGTGCAAAGACGGCAACTACTTTTTGGAAACACCCAAAAGCGGCAAGAACCGCACCATTCTTCCTGCCCCTATCGTTATGGATGCTCTCCGCAAGCAACTGGAGCGACAACAAAAAGAGCAGGAGCAGGCTGGGGATATGTGGGACAACCAGTTCAATCTCGTCTTTACCGATGAAGTAGGAAAATATCTTGTCCGCCGAACAGTGGTTAAACATTTCAAGAAGATTGCCCAAAGAGCTGGGATTTCCGATGATGCCCGTTTCCACGATCTGCGCCATAGCTTTGCTGTGTCCTCTTTGTATGCCGGTGATGACATCAAAACTGTGCAGGCAAATTTAGGCCACGCAACCGCACAATTCACCCTGGATGTGTACGGCCACGTGACCCAAAAGATGCGTCAGGACAGTGCAAATCGGATGCAAAAATTCTACGAACAATTAAGTACCGAAAACGCTCAATAAGGGAAAAATAAGGGAAAAAACTTTATCATGTTCCCATTCTCGAAACAAAAGCACCTAAAAAGTTCGGAAAACAGCAAAAAAACAGTCAGTAATCGTGAGATTTACTGACTGTTTCTTGGCAGGGGCACAAGGACTTGAACCCTGAGCCTACGGTTTTGGAGACCGCCGCTCTACCAATTGAGCTATACCCCTATATATCGAAAGCTATCGCTTGCGTTTTCGTGGTGGGCCCTCAGGGATTCGAACCCGGGACTATCCGGTTATGAGCCGGAGGCTCTGACCAACTGAGCTAAGGGCCCATTTATCATACGTGCCTCAGCACTGTCGCCGGGTTATTATATCATTTGGCATTCCTTCTGTCAAGGCTTTTCTTTGTCAATTTCCGGCTTCATTCCAGTGCTTGCCGCAATTTTTCCAGGGCGCGTTTTTCTATGCGGGAAACATAGCTTCTGCTGATCCCCACGATTTGCGATACCTCCCGCTGCCGCAGGGGCTCTTGCCCGCCCAAGCCGTACCGTAGGCAGATGACTTGCCGCTCCTGTGGGGTCAGGCAGGTATCCACCAAGGTGCTCAGTTGCTTTGACAAAACCCGATTAGCCACCATATCCGCCAGGTCCTCCTCCTGGCTGACCACATCCATTAGTGATAAGGCTGCGCCGTCGGTACCGGTCTCGATGTAATCCGACAGGGACACATCGTGACTGGACTTCTTTTGACTGCGGAAATACATCAAAATCTCATTTTCCACGCACCGGGCCACATAGGTTGCCAGTCTGGCCCCCTTGCTGCTGTCAAAGGTGGTAACACCCTTGATCAGGCCAATGGTACCGATGGAAATCAGATCCTCCTGATCCGCTGCCTGGGCATAATATTTCTTCATAATATGGGCAACCAGGCGCAGATTCCGCTCGATAAGTATGTTGCGGGCCTCAAGATCTCCTTGGGCAGCCAACTGCAGATAGTGTTCCTCCTCCTGGGCGGTCAGCGGTTTGGGGAAACTCCCCGCCGACAGCTGCAATGAACACAGCAGGCTACTGAGTATCAGCCATGTGGTGGCAAACATTGCCTCACCTCCATGGTAACTCTATTCTCCCCTGCCCGTCCTTTTTCCAAAAAAGGCCGCTGAATACAGCGGCCTTTTCCTCACACAACATACATTACACTCTGGCGTGACCCCGGGCACAGATCACATCCACCACCTGTTCCACACAGCGCCGGCACTGTTCCTCGGTAGGTGCCTCCACCATCACCCGGATCACCGGCTCTGTACCGGATTCCCGTACCAGAATCCGGCCGGTATCCCCCAGCTGTTCGGTCACCTGCTTCACCGCAGCCTGCACTTCCGGATCATTTTGTGCCTCCGGCTTGGATTTCACCCGGACATTTTTCAGCACCTGGGGATAGATCTTCAGTCCTTCGCACAGCTGGCTCATTTTCTTCTTTTTCGCCAGCATTACCTCCATCACCTTCAAGCTGGTGAGGATGCCGTCGCCGGTAGTAGCATACTTGGAAATGATAATGTGTCCGGATTGCTCACCCCCAAGGCGGCAGCCGTTATTGACCATGTACTCGTATACATACTTATCGCCCACCGCGGTCTTAGCATAATCGATGCCCTTCTCATCAAAGGCTTTGTACAGGCCGAAATTACTCATAACCGTAGTGACCACGGTGTTGTTGTCCAGCTGACCCCGCTCCTGCATATACTGTCCCAGGATATATAGAATATGATCGCCGGATATGATCTGGCCATTCTCATCCACGCACAGGCAGCGGTCTGCGTCTCCATCGTAGGCAAATCCCACATCCAGACCATTATCCACCACAAATTTCTGCAGCACCTCGATATGGGTAGAGCCGGCATCCTGGTTGATATTGGTGCCGTTGGGCTCGGCATTGATCACATAAGTCTTGGCGCCCAATGCATCAAACACCGACTTGGCGATGTTCCAGGAGGCACCGTTGGCGCAATCCAGACCCACTTTGATCCCCTTGAAGGAATACAAGCCCAGAGAGATCAGATACCCAATATACCGGTTTCGTCCGGACACATAGTCCACGGTAACGCCCACCCGATCCTGCAGACCGTAGGGCAGCTCCTTCCACTTCCGGCCGAAAACCTCCAGCTTTCCATCAATATAATCCTCCACCAGTGCGATCGTTCCCTCATCCATCTTCTCGCCGGAGGAATTGAGTAGTTTAATGCCGTTATCATAATAGGGATTATGGCTGGCGGAGATCATAATACCGCAGTCAAACGCATCCACCCGGGTCACATAGGCCACAGAGGGGGTGGTAGTCACATGGAGCAAATAGGCATCGGCGCCGGAGGCGGTCAGACCTGCCACCAGGGTATATTCAAACATATAGCTGGAGCGGCGGGTATCCTTGCCGATGACGATGCGAGGCGGCTCATTAGAGCCGGCCCGGCGCTTTTGTTCTCCAAAGTACCAGCCCAAAAAACGGCCTACCTTATAGGCATGGTCTGCGGTCAGGTTTACATTGGCTTCTCCCCGGAAGCCGTCAGTTCCAAAATATTTACCCATTACTGTTCCTCCCTTTTCGGCGCGATAATGCCGCCGGTCTTATAAATGCTGTTTTCGGGAACGGTGCCCCGGACGCAGGAGAGGGGATACACATTGCTGCCCCGCCCGATTACTGTACCGGGATTCAGGACACTGTTGCAGCCCACTTCCACAAAGTCCCCCAAAAATGCGCCCACTTTCTTCTGCCCGGTCTTATATTCCTGCTCCCCGTGAACCACCACAAGGGTCTTATCGGACTTGACATTGGAGGTCAAAGAGCCTGCGCCCATGTGGGATTTGTAGCCCAGAATACTGTCGCCTACATAGTTGTAGTGGGGCACCTGCACATTGTCGAACAAGATCACATTCTTCAGCTCCACGGAATTGCCTACCACGCAGTTCTCTCCTACAAGAGCAGCGCCCCGGATAAACGCGCCATGGCGGACTTCCGTGCCCGCACCGATGATGCATGGCGCGCCCAGATACGCTGTGGGGGCTACCTCCGCCGTTTTGTGTACCCAAACTCCGGGTGAGCGCTGAGTATAGTCATCAGACAACGACTCCCCCAGCTGACAAATCATGCTTTTGATCCCCTGCAGCGCCTCCCAAGGGTAGGTAAATTGCTGCAGGTAAGCCGCAGCCTTGGTGTGAGATAGATCGTATAAATGAGAAATCAAGTACATACGCAACCTCCATAATCGTTTTTGGTAAGTTTTCAATTGTTTTTGGTACATTTAATATAGCACATTCTTTTCCAAGAATCAATCCTTTCTTTGACTTTCCAGAATTTTTCTGCTATACTGATTTTATACAATCCCTGTCCGGCATAATGCCTGCAGGAAATATACAGGAGGGACACTACTATGGAAAAGAAAAATCCTTACGCCGGTACAAAAACCGAGAAGAATTTGTGGGAAGCCTTTGCAGGTGAGTCCCAAGCCCGCAACAAGTATACCTATTTCGCATCCGCAGCAAAAAAAGCAGGCTACGAGCAGATCGCCGCTCTGTTCCTGCAGACCGCTGAGAACGAGAAGGAGCACGCAAAGCTCTGGTTCAAGGCGCTGGGTGAGCTGGGGAACACCGCCGAAAACCTGCTGGAGGCCGCTCAGGGTGAGCATTATGAGTGGACCGACATGTATGACCGGATGGCAAGAGAGGCCGAGGAAGAGGGCTTCACAGCTCTGGCCGCTCAGTTCCGAGGCGTAGCTGCCATTGAGAAGAGCCACGAGGAGCGCTACCGCGCCCTGCTGAACAATGTGGAAACTAAGGCTGTTTTCGAGAAAGCCGGCGTGGTTATGTGGGAGTGCCGCAACTGCGGCCATCTGGTGCTGAGCGCCGCTGCTCCTGAGGTTTGCCCTGTGTGCAACCATCCCCAGGCCTTCTTCGAGGTTCGCAAGGAAAACTACTGATTTCAAGCAAAAAGAGGGTGCTAACGCACCCTCTTTTCTTTTTTGTAAAGATCCCAGAAGATCAGTCCTGCGCAGGGTATCAAAATTCCCGCTAGGATCAGCAGCGCGCAGTTGCGGAAGAATTCTGCCGGCAGCAGCAGGATCACAGGATCTTCATCGGGATAAAACAGCCAGTTGGTCTTCCCGGGGAAGAACAAGCTGTGAAACACCGTAAAGGCCCGGTCGAAATCCAGCGCCACCAGACCCGCCACCAGAGCAAAGCTCGTGGAGAGTCCCACGGCGCTCCAGAAACCAGGGCGATGACCGGCCAGGCAATGCTTCCCCCGCACAGACAAGCAAAGCGCTGTCAGCAGCACCGCGGAGACAGTAAACACCCGCAGATCCAACAGGAATAGCGCTCTTACATCAGCAAAGTGAGCAGCGCCGGACTCCGAAAAGGACAATTCACCTACGGAAAAGGTATCAGAGATGCCGATGCAGTAATCCATCATCTCCCGGTAGGCAGTTTTTACCTGCTCCGTATCCAGTCCCAGAGGCTGTCCCAAATTCATTGGCGCAATATGCCAGTAAAAAAACGGGCGCAGTAGGATCGGTATTGCGATGGCTCCCGACAGGATCACCAGTGCCATCAACACCGCTTTGATTACAAGCAGCAGCTTTCCATATTTCATATTGCGCACCTCCCTGTGTCTTCCTTTGTTTTACAATACCATGAAACAGCCGGAAAAGCAATTGCAAACCCACCTGCCCCGTTTTTCCTGCGCATGAATATTTTACGCAAAAATTACAAAACGTACCTTGACAACCTGCGGAACCTATGGTTTAGTAAAGATAATCCATATGATGCTGCACAAAGGAGGAAGTATGCCTATGATTGATTTTAATGCTAAAAAAGGCTTTATCTGCGACATGGACGGTGTGATCTACCACGGCAGCCGTGTGCTGCCCGGGGTGGTGGAATTTATCAACTGGCTGAACGCCGAAAAGAAGGAATACCTGTTTCTGACCAACAACAGCGGCTACACCCCCTGTGAGCTGAAGCTGCGGCTGGCTCGGATGGGGTTGGATGTGCCGGAGCACCATTTCTATACCAGCGCACTGGCCACCGCTGCCTTTTTGAAGGAGCAGAGCCCCGGCTGCTCGGTGTACGCCATCGGCGAGGCCGGACTTTTGAACGCCCTCTATGAAGCCGGCTGCACCATGAACGATGTGAATCCGGACTATGTGGTCATGGGTGAGGGCAGAACCTACACCCTGGATACCCTGACCAAAGCCACCAATCTGGTGCTGGGCGGTGCCAAGCTGATCGGCGCCAACTCCGACATGACCGGGCCCATTGAAAACGGCATTGCCCCGGCCTGCCGGGCGCTGGTTGCACCTATCGAAATGGCCACCGGCACCCAGGCCTATTTCTGCGGCAAGCCCAATCCGCTGATGATGCGCACCGGTCTGAAGCTGCTGGGCTGCCACAGTGCCGAGGCGGTGATGATCGGCGACCGGATGGACACGGATGTGATCTCCGGTCTGGAGACCGGCATGTCCACGGTGCTGGTGCTGTCCGGTGTGTCAACCGAAGACACCCTGAAGACCTATGCCTACCAGCCTACCATGGTTCTGGACGGTGTAGGCGACATCGTCCGGCTGGCAAACGGAAACTAAATAACAAAACCGCACCTTGGGTCGCAGACCTAAGGTGCGGTTTTTATGCGAAAATCCTTATTTAACGATCTCAAACTGCTGGTCTGCAGGCAGATCCACCACGGTGCAGTCATTGGCGTAGGTGCACTCGGGCAGGATGATCATGGCAGCCAGCTGCTTTTCGTTGGCAGGCAGCGGTGCCAGATGCCAGATGGCGGCGTTCATCTTCACCAGAGTATGCTTGGGCACCAAAAATGCCTTGGCGTGCTCGGTGCAGGGCGTTCCTGCGGAAGCGGGGGCAACATGCAGGATCATGTCATCGTTCATGGGCAGGATCATCTCCCAGGTGGTGGTGTGATACTCCTGCTGGGTAATGATCATTTTTTCCGGCTTGTTCACCAGAATGGGAGAGAAGCCAACACGGTGGTTGCTGTCTGCGTTCACCCGATCCGGGAAGAACTGGTGCAGCTCGCCGCACAGGGCATAACCCTGGGGCTTATCCATGGTGTAAAACTGGCCGAAGGGGGCAAAGGATTCGTTTGTAATAGGTTCTACAGTGATCTTACGCATAATTTATTTCCTCCTGTTAAGTAAATCACAGCCACAGCCAGCCCAGTGCTTCCACGCCGGAGCAGATGATGTTCTCATCCTTATTTTCCGGGTGACGGATGTTGTGGATCAGCCGCTTCATCTCGTGGTAAGGGAACATGCAGCTGCCCACACCGGTCTGGGTGACGGGGTTGATGTCAAAGAACATCTCCTTGACGATGTCGAAATCCCGCTCGTTTAAGTACAGGATCTCGTCCAGAATGGCATCCTTCTTCACAGGGTCGGTCTCTGCGTCATAACGCAAGGAGGCCAGTGCCATATCATAGATAATATCGTTGCGCCGCTCGGCGTTGTGCCAGCGGTCAAAGTGAGGCAGCCAGTGACGGAGCTTTTCATCGTGGTAGGCTCTGTGCTGCAGGTGCTCAATGATGGCCATCAGCTCCGGATGACGGCGCTTGGCTTCCAAAATGGTGGGGATATCATCGGGACGCACCTTGTTCTTCTGGAAGGGGAAGGGTGTGGTGTAGAGGGAGATCTGGCTCTCATGGATGGTGAGCATATTCTTCATCACATACAGCACATCCTGGGCAAGGTCGCCAAAGTTTTGGTAAGCCGCCTGCTCATAGAAGGTCTCCTCCTCCATCTTGGAGCCCCAGCCGTAGTTGCCGTGGGCAAACAGATGCATAGGCAGGCCGTACCACTCAAACATAAAGCCGTTGATGCCGTGGACGCCCCGGTCTACACTGCCCTTGTGCTGGCGGATGTCCGTCTCCAGCACCTGTTCGTTGGCCTCATCCTCGTAGCGGAGCATGTTGCTCTTAAAGGTGCGGTACAGCCGTCCCATCGTGGAGGTGATGGAGTTGGACTCGGTGTCCCGACCCCAGATATTGTCCTTACCAAAGGCATCGCACCACTTGTCGAACTCCCCTTCCGGCACATACAGCCCCGGCGCCCAGAAGAGCTTGATGTTTTCGGGCATAGAGTCCACGCAGTGCTGGAGGAAAGCAGGATCTTTCTCCAGCGGCGGCTGACGGAACGCCCGGATGCCGATGACCGCCTCCGGGTTGATCTCATGGACAGCATCGTAGATCTGGTTCAGCAGTTCCATGTTAGCCATGTGCTTGGCTTCGCCGGGGGTAGCAGTAGCTGCGTGGTACTTGGCCTTACAGGCATCGCACTCACAGAACCAGAAGCCTTCCTCGCTCTCTTCCAGAGTGTAGCCGTCAAAGCCCAGCCGGGCGATCTGCCGCATGGATTCCAGGATATATTCCCGGGTGCCGGGATAGCTCAGGCACAGAGAATCAAAGTCGTTCAGGAAGCCCGCAGTTGCAGGAGGCTTCATTCTGGCCTCCGGGTGCTTGATGGAATAGGCGCCGTTGTAGGAGTTCAGACCCACATAGGCGAAAATCTTCACACCAAACTTATGGGCCAAAGCAATAAACCGGTCCATAAACGGCTCTTCCAGATTGGGGTGGGTGTACCGGACAGACAGCCACCGGCGATTCTCCGCATTCCAGATCTTAATAGGCACATCCCGGAATACCGTCTCAGGGTAACCTGCCAGTTCGAAGGGCCAGTAGCCGTACATCACCAGATTGAACTGGTTGATCTTATTGTCCAGGCAGATGTTTAAGTACTCTACCCACTCTTCATACCCCCACAGCTGGCTGTCAAAGCCGAAGCGGCCGTAACCTGCGTACCAAGAGAAGGTCTGGGCAATGGCCCGGGTCTCCAAAGAGGGGTAGTCCACGATGCTACAGGTGGGCAAGCGATAGCCGTGATCCTTCTTTTGCAGCAGCTGTTTCAGGGAAGTCAGACCGTTCACAAGACCCGCCCGCTGCTCATAGCGCAGGATCGCGCCAATGGCGGTGATATCCAGCGTATAGCCCTGCTGGTGATAGAGCTGCTCATTCTCTACAGGCTCAGCAGGCAGCGTTCCCACAATCTGCACAGGAAAGCCTTTTGCACTGTCCAGCGCCACCTCCCGGTAGTTCCAGAACCGAAGGACAGCAACATCCATCACTGTCTCCCGGTCATAGTCCACCATCAGATTCAGAGAGTCAAACACGGGGGTAAAGCCGTTGTTATCGGTAAGCTTTTTTACTTCAGGCAACAGTAAAATCATAGTTGCACGCCTCCTCTTTGCTTTTTTCTCACATGCGGTTCTGTGATTGCAGAACCCTTTGTTGTAATTTTATTGT
>JAZOBL010000086.1:0-13110 GCA_045595945.1 Faecousia sp. | reverse complement strand
CGAACCGATATCTTTTTCGGTTCGCAATGTTGGTTGCGGAGGCAGGACTCGAACCTACGACCTCCGGGTTATGAGCCCGACGAGCTTCCAACTGCTCTACTCCGCGATGTTTACTTGCCTCAGTTGAGTGCCTGTATAGTGTAACATGGTATCCGGTATTTGTCAAGTCCCTATTTCCTGTCGCTTTCAGACACCATCTGTCACAACCTGCACAATACTGTCCAGTTTAACGGACGGTTCTCTTGGTACAATCGAGTCAAGCAGTTCCCCCTCGGTTTCGGCACATTTTTTCGACGATTTTCGAGTCTGCCTGTTGACAAGTACACGTTCAAGTACTAAAATAGAGATACAATCTATTATTTGTACCCGGATGTGTACGTAATCGCCTCCGTGTACAGCAAAAAACAAAGCAGGCGCTCCCTGCTTTGCCGGAGGTCTCCATATGGGTAATTTGTATGAGCGCATTGTTTCTCTGTGTCAGAAGAAGCAGATCCGTCCCGGTCGTCTTTGCGACGAGCTGGGGCTGAGTCGAGGGCTGATCACCGACCTGAAGATGGGTCGCAAAAAGGGTATCAATGCGGATACTGCACAGAAGATCGCTGGATATTTGGGCGTTTCTGTAGAACATCTGCTGGGGACGGATGCAGGCGACGATAGCCGCAACAATCCGTCGTCTGTGACGCCAGATATTCTAGACGAGGTGGACGTGGCTTTCTACGGAGATTTTAAGGAACTGAATGAGGAAGAAAAGGAGACTGTCCGGGACATGGTGCGGCTGATGCGGCAGCGGCGGGCAGCAAAGCAGAGGATGTAACAGTGTTTGAGCTTTCGGATTTTTATGAGTACTGCAAGGACAATCAGGTGGATGTGATCCCCTATCATGGTTGCCCGCAGCCCGGCGCAACCATACGGGAAAATGGTTGCTACGCGGTCTTTCTGGATTTTTCAAAAATTCAGTCCACCCGGCTATTGCGGGGGGTGTGCTGCCACGAGTTGGGGCATGTGGCCACCGGTGCGCTCCATAAGGTGGACAGTCCTTTTGAGCTGGTGGAACGCAGCGAGTACCGGGCTACCCGCTGGATGGCAGAGCATTACCTGACCCAGGAGGCCTTTCGCACCGCCTTTGCAGAAGGCTACTGCGAATTATGGCAGCTTGCAGAGTACTTTGATCTGCCCCAGGCCTGCATCGAGGCGGCCCTGACCTACTGGAAGGATCGGAAGAATATTGTATTTCAAGAAATGGAAATCCCGTCTCTGTAGCTAGAGACGGGATTATTATTTCGCACAATGTCCATTAAATATCCGGTGTCGGAAAAGGTATATTGCTTTCCATCGATGGTGCAGACACCCTGAGCTTTTTCTCCGCTTTCCAGCAAATAGCAGGTTCCCTCGGGGGTATGCTTCCAGCCGATCTGCATGACGCCTGTATTACTGAAGAACCGCTCCTTACCGTCAACAGTTGCCCAGCCTGTGGTAACACTGCCATCCTCCTGCAGGTAGTAGTCCATACCATGATAGCGCATCCAGCCGGTGGCAGGGAGACCGTCCTGATAGCAGTAGAGCTTGCCTTGACGATAGACCCAGCCGTCGGATTCCGGTTCTTCCACTGCTTCCTCTTCCGGTATAACAGAGCTGGGTTCGCCCACATGGAAGCCTTGATCAACCAGTGCAATGTCTTCCTTTACCATAGCCAATTGGCCATCCACCAGGTAAAAGTTTCGGCCGGTAGCCCGGATCGTAAGCCAGTAAGCCCCTTCCGGCAATGTGCTCAGGTTCAGCACCTGATCATAGAAGTCCTTTTTCAGGTCAAACTGTCCACTGTTCTTGGTCAGCGATTGTAACCGGCACACAGACTGATCCAAGCTCCGGATCTCTGCCTGAACTGCCACTGTATCGGTATATTCACCGTAGATGATGCCCCCAGCCAAGCTTCCGTTGTACAGGCAAATGCTATCCCACAGGAACTGTTCGGGTGTCAGCATCGCTGCGAACACATATCCGGTGGTGCCGGAATCGTCTACCCGATAGTAATACCGTTTGGCAGGGTCTTGATAGACCCCGGTAACCAGCAACCGCTCACCAGGACGCACCGTCCGCAGTACCCGGGACTGTTCCTGTCCATCCGGAGCAGGCTGCGAGAGAAGTTGTGTCTTATCAACTGCCTCTGCCAGCATATTACAGGCATAGGCCGTGCAGGCATCCAAATAGTCTTCTTGTCCAAAAACAATGATCCCTTCAAAAACCGTCCAGTCATCGTAGTATTGGACAAACTCTGCAATTGAAATACAGATCGGCTCTCCGGGCATCGTTCCCAGAGAAGTGCTGAAGCCTTCCGTAAAATACACCATGCCGTCCAAAATTGCATAGATGAGCAACGCATGCCCGTAAATAGCGCCCTCTTGGGTGTTGGTCTTCTGGAAACCCACCAGAATATTATACACATCCCGGGTGCCGTAGGCAGACACCTTATTCAGAGCTTCCTCCAGGGTGTAATTCTTGGCGCTGTAGGCTTTGACACTGTAGCCACCGGAGGTTTCTTTCATGTCTTTATAAAAGTCATACTGCCGGTTGCCGTCATTGGTCTGCAAATAGGTATTGATCCCGCGGAAATACAGCTGCCAGCTGCTCATAAGGCCACAGTAGCCACCCATATAGACCATCTGGGATGCATAGCGGGAACTATGATAATCATTGACAATTTCCTCTTTCAGCTGCCGCTTTTCCGCATCGGAGGCTGCCGATGCCCCAAAGGGCAGCATTGCAACTACCAATAGCAAGCACAGCAGACCTGCCAGTATTCGCTTGTGCAATTCGGTTTCCTCCTAGGTACTCCGGTTATCCGGATAAAATCGCATATCGGTGTTAGTATAGCAGTTTATCCCCTAAGAATCAAGTGGTTTTTGCCGGTGATTTCCTTTTGGGTTTTTACACTGTCTATTTTTGAACATCCAGCCGGATATCTCCCGTGTCGGTAGATATCTCACATCTGCCGCCGGTTATGCTTTTGGGGACATCCACTCTGCCGGTATCGGTTTCGATCAGAAAGACTTTTTCAGTCAGGAGTGTACCTGTAACATCGCCGGTGTCTGTTTCCACAGATATCTCAGCAGCATCCACCCCGTCGAACCGCACATCCCCCGTGCTTCGTTCGATTTCTATCTCTTCCGCCACGGCAACATTGCTTAAGGAGATGTCTCCCGTATCGCCCTCAGAAGAGAGGTTTTTGCAAGAAAATGTGTCCAGCTTAGTTTTTCCTGTGGAAACCTCCATGTGAGCATCGCCAGCGCATATGGTATTGGAAACTGTGATCCCACCTGTTGAAGCCGTAAGGTCCAACGCACCGACAGATGCATTCTCAACATGGATGCTTCCGGTGCTGGTTCTGATCTTAACCTGTCGGTCGGCATCGGCATGGAAGGTAACATGACCGGTGCTCAGCCTGATATCCACATCCTGGAAGTTGAACTCTTTCGGAATCTGGACATCGCCGGTGCTTTCCCGGACTTCCAGTGCGCCATAGTCGGTTTTGGGGAGAGATATCTTTATCTTGGGTGATGCAAAGTGAATCCCAATATAGTCATACCAGGCTTTCTCCTCAACCAAATGGATTGTCAATGTGTCTGCCTGCACAGTGACAGAGTGCTTAGACTTCGGGTCTTCATAGCATTCCACGGTGCAGGTTTTATCCTGAGAGAGCACGAAGGTAATATCCGCGGTGTCCGTGTTCACAGAAATGTTTTGGAACGAATCCTTAACCGTATAAGTGTTCGTTTCAAAGCTTTCCGTGCCCAGCTTAGTAAAGTCCCACTGATTCTGGTGCATGACCCCTACGAAAATCACAAGTCCCACAACCACGATCGCAGTTACGATACCTTTCACCAGCTTACTCATCACGCTTCCTCCTTTATACTGAATATCCATGAAACAGACGGGCAACGCCGTCTGTTTCTCCGGGGGTTACATATTGGCTTTGATGGTGGAGATGAGGATATCTCCCGCTACCACCCGGTCTTCTGCGGCAAAGCCTTCGGCAAAGTTGTGGGAGTAGAGCACCTGGGCATTGGGAGGAAATTCTTCGTCCCCGGCCCAAGCCAGGATCTGCATCCAATAGCCGCTGACCAGTTGGAACTGATAGCCGGCATCTCCGTGGGGCACAGCAGTGGCGCCCATTTTCTCCGCAGCTGCCCGGAAGGCATCCAGACGAGTCCCCAGGGTAAAGGCTGCCCGGGTCAGCACCCGGCCGGTATACGGCTTAATGTACATCTCTCCCCAGGGCATCTCCCGGAAGGTCTTCCACTCCCCTGTCCACGGCACATCCCTACATTCCAGCAGGTAGCGCAGCAGGAAGGTCTGGGTGGGCAGCGGGGGCAGTGGTCCGCCGTCAGTGGCGGTGATGGTGTACTCCGGATGGGAGATTACGAACTCCCGACCCAGCAACGTCACAGCAAAGCGGCTGCCGTCCCATTTTACACCGGCCAGGCGACCGGTCACATCCTCCGGATTCAGCTGATGGAATTTATCCTCATAGTGTGCAAAGGGCACTTCTTCTTTGTGGTTTTCGATCTGCATATCACATCTCCTGAACACTGTTGGGGAAAAGTCTGGCGTCCGTATGGGGCAGGAAACAGGCTGCCACAAAGGAATCCATATATCCCGGATGGGTGGACAGCTCCAGATAGGTCATATTCGCCCCCAGCTCTGCGCATTTGGCAGCAGCCTGGTCGCTCATAACCATAGCGTAAGCGCCGGTCAGGGAGGAGTTGCCGATATAGCGGTACTTCTCCAGCTCCACATCCGGCAGCATACCGATATTCACAGAATTCTTCATATTGATGCCCGATCCGATTCCGCCAGCCACATAGACATGATCGATCATATCCATGGTCATATCCACAGCGCTCAGAAGGGTATCGATGGCGGAGAAGATCGCGCCCTTGGCCCGGATGAAGTTGTCGATATCCACCTCGTTAATGGAGATCTCACGGCCGGTCTCGGACTCTGCCGCGGTAGCCAGCACATAGCGGCCCATGCCGTGGGCATCCCGCAGCACCCGATCACCCTCCCGGACGAACAGGCCCTTGGCATTGATGATGCCGCAGCGGAACAGCTCGGAGATCACATCGATGATACCGGAGCCGCAGATGCCCACAGGCCTCTGCCCTGCCTCGCCCACGATGGTAAGGGTAGGCTCCATGCTGTCCTTACAGATCTCCACCGCTTCCACCGCACCGTCGGTTGCCCGCATACCGCAGGAGATGTCACCGCCCTCAAAAGCAGGGCCGGCAGAACAGGCGCAGCTCATCATAAAGTCCCGGTTGCCGAAGACGATCTCGCCGTTGGTGCCCAGGTCGATAAACAGGCTCATTTCATCCTGATCCCACAATCCGGCAGCCAGAGTACCCGCGGTAATGTCGCCGCCCACATAAGAGCCGATATTGGGGGCGATCTGGATAGGTGCCAAGGGATTGGCAGGTAGCTTCAGGTCGCCTGCGGTCAGTCCCTCCCAGCCGAAAAAGCTGGGGATATACGGCTCCATTCGGACAGGCTCTGCATCCACGCCCACAAACAGGTGGTTCATGGTGGTATTGGCCGCCACGCACAGACGCAGGATACTCCGGGCAGAAATGCCCGCGGTTTTGCACAGACCGGCAATGATGGGATTCAAGGTCTCCTTGATAACGGCGTCCTGCAGTTTCTTTTTGCCCCCGTCCTTCCCCTGCTGGATGATCCGGTTGATCACATCCGCGCCATAGCGGATCTGGCCGTTACCAGAAGATCCCTTGGCAAGGAGCTTACCGTTGGTCAGGTCTGTCAGCACCATGGTGACGGTGGTAGTACCGATGTCGATGGCGCAGCCTACAATGGCGGTATCGGCCGGGTCGCAAACTTCCATACACAGGAAGGTTTCTCCCTGCAGCTGACCCTTGACGCAGACCCGGAAATTGTGCTCCCGGAGGATGGAGGCCAGCTTCACCATAACAGCGAAGGGGATCTTCACATTCTCCACGCCCAGCGCCTCCTGAATGGCCCAGGTCAGCCGCTCGTTATCGGGCATAGTATCATCCAAGGTGGGTTCTGCCATCTCCACTACCACCGCCCGAAAGGGATTTTCAAAGGCGATGCCGCTCTGGTGTAACTGAGCCTGGCAGCTTTCAAAGATGGCAAGCTCCTGGGGGCTGCTGAGATCTGCGGTCTTCATCCGGCTCTGGTAGGCGGAGGCGATATCCGGCACAAATACGGTACAGTCGGAAAGCACCTTGCAGTTACAGGACAGCCGCCAGCCGGCATCAAACTCCTCCTGGCTAATATGGCGGGAGGGGATGGTCTCCACCTGTCCTTCCACCAGCTTTACCCGGCATTTCCCGCAAGAGCCGTTACCGGAGCAGGGGGCATCAATGGCCACATTGGCCCGACGGGCCAGCTCCAGCAAATTGTCCCCGGCATTGCAGGCAATCTCCACAGGTTTGGCGCCCTCAATTTGAAATACCACTTTCGGCATAAAACGTCCTCACTTTTCCATAGTTTCGCTATTTTAATAATTATAGCATAGGTTTTCCCCTGTCGCAAGGACAAAAAAGATCGCAGCCGAAGCTGCGATCTTTTTTAATGATAGATTGTGAGCAAATCAGGCAAGAGGCTCCAGGCCCAGAACCGGGTGACCCTTCTCGGTCAGCCAGTTCAGCAGTTCCTCTGCATCGCAGGTAACGGTCTCATCCGCCACCATATCAGAGAAGTTCTCAATGCCGTACAGCTCCATAGCGGTCTTGTTCAGCCGCTCTGCCACATCGTCCTTCAGCTCCTTGGGCATCCAGACGATCCGCTCAATGCCGCCCTCAGCAGCAAGGAACTTCTTGGAGGCGATGAAGTGACGGCCGTGGCCCATAAAGCCGGGGGTCTGCACACCGCCGCCGGTGCAGGAGGCCAGCTCGCCGAAGGTCATGCCGGAGGGGGTCATGCCCTTGTATTCCCGGTTTACCACAATGACACCGCTGGACATAGGCTCGATGCCGCAAATGCACTCGAAGCAGCCGCAGGAGGTCATAGGATCTTCCAAAATGGAGTACAGGGTCACATTTTCCACTGCGCCGTGGGTTGCCTCGTTGATCATCCGGTTGACTTCCTCATAGCGGCCGGTACGCTCGTCGATCAGGCCCTTCTTCAGAATGGGCTGGCAAGGACCGTTGGGATCCAGCTCATTGGTTGCCTTGGCATCCAGCCAGGAAACCGCACCGCACAGACCCAGACGCTCGGGGGTAACCACGCAGCAGTGGGCGGGGGCGAAGGACTGACACAGGATGCAGGTGTAGTAGCGATCCACAGCCTCGTCTGTCATGGATGCCAGGCGGTCGTCTCTCTGGGCATAGCGGGGCATAGCAACCTCATCACGGAACTTGGCAGCCTCAGCTGCATCGGTGATCAGGGTGATCTGGCACTTGTCAACAACAGCGTCAAACTCGTCCATGATCATCACATACAGAACCTCAGCAAAGTGCTTCAGGCTCAGACCTGCCTCAAAGGCGGCATTGGACACACGGACACGAACCTGATTGCGCTGACCGGTGTGCATGACACCTTCCATGTAGTTGAACCAAGAGTGGAACTTCCGCTCGATCACAGACTCGAAGTCCACCTGCATCTTCTTGCCGGCGACCTCCACAAAGGTGGCCAGAGCCAGTTCCTTGGCATCCGCCAGGTCCGGTCCGATGACGTTGATCTTGTGGTCTTCCACTTCGTTCAGTTCCCGCATGACCACCAGCTCAGCGGTGGGGTTCTTGGAGGACCAGAACTCGTTGTGCATATCGGCCTTACGGATGATCTCGCCCTCGAATGCAGCAGCAAAGGCCACGGGAATAGGCAGTTCCTTTACCTTGATCTTGATGTTCCGCAGCTCCAGAGACTTCTTGACAGTCTCGTCATGGTCGCAAACGGACTCCAGAGCGCCGGGAACCTGATTCTCACCCAGGTCGATATCCACCACCACGGGGAAGCCCAGGGCAATAGCGCCTGCGCCGGCGGAAACCACAACAGCGTCAATCGCGCCGAAGGTGTTGACAAATGCGGGAACCCTGTTCTTGGTGTAATCCAGCAGGCCAGCCAGACCGCCGGGCTGCACATTGCCGAAGATCAGCGCTGCGCGGACGGCAACGGTAACAACATGGATCACGGAGGTCACATCGTGGCCCAGGGGAATCACACGGAACTCAAGACCCATCCGGACGCCGCCTTCGGCGCACTGCTCGATGACGTCGCCTACCATGAAGGTCATAATGCCCTTGGACTGGTAGTCCTTGACCACCTTCACAACGTCCTCAGCATTGTCCGCCTTACCCAGCACAACTGCCACACCAGGGATATCGCCGGTAACCAGCGGCACACCCAGGCTGCGGATAATGGGATCGGGCACAAAGCCGATACCGGAATCGCCCGCATAGGGATCGCCGCCCTCTATGTACTTCAGGCCTTCGATAATTTCAGCGCCCACAGCGGTGGCAAGGCCGGCATTCAGGGCCTGACCCAGATCCTCCTGGTTGGTGATCAAGCTCTTCAGTACGCCAACACAGGCGGGCAGGTCACCCAGAGTCTTGACTTTTACGCCGGTGGCAGCATAAATTGTGGGGAAACAATAAGCAGTATCAGGGAAGGCAATTTCCTTGTCTGCGCCGTACTTGGCAATGGCATCGTTGACTGCGCCCTCAGTCAGGCCTGCAACCGCATTGGAGCCACCGTAGATCAGATCAGTTAATACGCTCATAGTGAATTCCTCCTGAAAAATTGGTTTATATAGAGTTCATACGAACTAAATATACTTACTTCCTGCGAAAAACCAAGAATTTACTGAAAATATAATTTAAAACGATGATCAGCGCGCTCACCAGCGCCTTAGCAACGCCACCTTCCAAACCAAACAGCGCCTGCTTTAGGCCGATCGCGTATAATCCGGTGGGAAGCAGGATCTCCACCACGCCGGAAACTGCGCGGGATCCAAAGAATTTCACACCCTCCTGCAGCAGCACCTTTCCCGCCATAGACTTGCTTTCAAACACAAAAAGCTTGTTGGTAATAAACGCGTACAGTACCGCACCAAACCAAGCAGCTGCATTGGAAAGGGTCATATTCACATGGAGAAGTTCGTGCAGTGGCGCATAAATGCACCAGTTTACCGCCGTAGTTGTTACGCCGAAAAGCAGATATAGAATCATCTGTTTGTATTTCATAAACAAGTTCTTGATCATTTCTCGTTTCTCTCTCTGCTTTCTTTTGCGATATAGATGGGACGGTGTTTGCTTTCAATATAAATCTTGGCAATATACTGGCCGATGATGCCCAAAAGCATCATTTGGATACCGCCAATCAGCAGAAGTAGCACCACAAGTGTGGGATAGCCGGGGACAGCAATGCCAAAGCAAAGCTTCTGAATGATCACCACGATCATATAAAGGCCGGAAAAGAAAGCGCAAATGCCGCCAAGCCATGTGGCCAGATTCAACGGCGCAGTGGTAAAGGCCACAATGCCGTGAATAGCATACTTAAATAGTTTCCGGAAGGACCAGGAGGTCTGCCCAGCGTTGCGCTCCCGCACCTCATAGGGCATATAGTAGGTGTTGTAGCCCACCCAGGAGAAAATACCCTTGGAGAAGCGGAAGTACTCCTTCATCTCCAGTATAGACTCCACCATTTCCCGGCGGAATGTGCGGAAATCGCTGGCCCCGGATTGGAAATTGATCTCGCACATTTTGTTTATCAGCTTATAAAAGGACTTCTTAAAGAAAGACAGTACCGCGCCTTCCTTTCGCTCCTTCTGATAAGCAGCAACGCTGTCATATTCGCTGTTTTCTTCCAAAAACGATACCATTTCCACAACGATCTCCGGCTGCTGCTGCAGATCCGCATCAATTACGGTGACATATTGGCCTTCGGCCCTCTGCAAGCCGGCGTACATTGCCGCTTCTTTTCCAAAATTCCGGGAGAAATTGACGATCTTCAAATTATCCGCCTGTTCCCACAGTGCCTTTAACTCCTGCCATGTGTTGTCTTTAGAACCATCGTTGACAAATACGATCTCATAATCATCTATTTTCCCGGCAAATGCTTGCCGGGTGGCCTCATAGAAGGCTTTTACATTGTCCTGCTCGTTATAGCAGGGTACAACCAATGATAG
Organism: Faecousia sp.; assembly: GCA_045595945.1. GTDB lineage: Bacteria > Bacillota > Clostridia > Oscillospirales > Oscillospiraceae > Faecousia. The sequence goes on along the minus strand of JAZOBL010000086.1, from coordinate 2,951 downwards.
TTTCATTTTTCTCTCCTTTAGCTTCCGGTGATCAAATTAACACCATAGTAATATGCCATCTGCCAATTCGGCCAGGTTGTAGGGCCGGAAGCAATATATCGCTGCTGCTGCAGCAACAGAAAAATCAGCAAACAGATTGCGATGGCTGTACCTTTTCTATTATTTAGGTTTCACATTGTGTCATATTCTCATACACGTTTTGTAGCTGTAAAAAGCAAAGGTCGGGAGGGAGGTAACTCCCTCCCGGCCTTTATTGCGGGAAATTAAGCGTCCAGATAGCTGTCAGAGTACAGCACGTGGTTCTTGAAGATGTCGCAGGACTTGATGGTCTCCATCAGTCTGCGGTCGTTGGGGTTGACGATGGCGGAGGTCAGACCCTGCATCATACACATGGCAACCAGAGTTGCGTCCATGATGGGACGGACTTCCTTGGGTGCGCCGTTGGAGTTGTTGGACAGACCGCCGGTGGACTTCAGGCCCTTGTCGGAGAACATCTTGATGGCCTCCAGAACTTCCATCTGCTTGTCCTGCATACCCTTGACGACCAGGAACAGGGGGTCGAACCACAGGTCGTCGGAGGTCATGCCCAGAGACAGACCGCGCTCGAGCATATTGTCGCAGTGCATTTCGCGCTCGGCGTTATCCTTAGCAATACCGTCAGCGGAGCACAGAGCGATACAGATGGCGTCGTTGGCGGCAGCCAGATCGATGTAACCGATACGGGAGCCGGCGTCAGCGGAGTTGACGATGGGCTTGCCGTTAGTGCGGTTGTAAACCTTGATACCGGCTTCGATCGCCTTCATGTTGGCGGTGTCCAGAGCCAGAGGAACATTGTTGAAGTTCTCCTGCAGCAGCTTGACAGCCCACATCATGCGCTCGGGACCGTCCTTCTCAGCGGGGCCGATGTTGACGTCCAGATAGGTAGCGCCGGCCTTGATCTGAGCAGCGGCACGCTCCAGGATGGGAGCGGGATCGCGCTCGTCCATAGCCTTGCGGATGGGAGGAGCGATGCAGTGGATGCGCTCGCCGATGGTGACGAACTGCTTGGACTCGGGGTTGTAGCCCTTGTACTTGACGCCCATGTCGACCACTTCGATCTTGGGAACGCGGGTAGCCAGCAGCTCCTCGAAGGACAGCTCCTTGACCTGTTCCTGAACGGTACCGGCCTTGGCAGCGCGCTCAGCCTGAGCAGCCTTCACGCCAGCCTCGTACTCCTTATCCTTGAAGTACTTGGGCAGCTGAACAGCTTCCAGAGGACCAACAACAACGTCCCACTCAGGCAGCTTCTCCTGGATTTCACCCTTCATAACGGCGACCTTGCCAGGGATAACCAGAGTGCGGTTCTTGATCTTGTTGGCGATGTCCAGTTCCTCGAAGGTCTTCTTGATGGTGGAGGAGGACAGCTTACCGGCAGCCCAAGCGGTCAGAACGGACATACCGGAAGCATCGGTGATGATCAGGTTCAGGGGCTGGCCGGAGCGCTCCAGTTCGCCGGAAACCAGGAAGTAGGTCAGAGCGAAGTCAACGGTCAGAGCGCAGGGGCTGTTCTCGTCAGCGCCGTTGATGGGGTAGATCTTAGCTTCCACCTTCATGGGCTTCTGAGGATCGGTGAAGATGTTCTGGCGCAGGCCGTACAGAGGCAGAGCCTGAGCGTAGGACATGTGGCTCATAACGATGATGGAGCCGTACTTCTCAACGAACATGGCAGCCAGAGCGGTCTGCAGACGGTCGTCGCCCTTAGCGATCTTAGCCAGGTTGACGATGGAGGGGTAACCGAAGGTACGGTCCTCCTGCTTCAGAGCGGTACGACGGACGTTGACAGCATTGGCCAGAGTTTCCTTAGCGGTAGCACCGGTGACATCCAGAACCAGGTTCTTGTTGCCCTTGGCTTCCAGATTCTTGACGGTGTCGTACAGGTCGGAGATGTTCTCGGCCCAAACGCCCAGAGCAACACCGGCCTCGGTAGCGACAGCGTTCATAGCTTCCCAGTTAGCGGGAGTAGCGCCGTCCAGGATGACGTTCTTGCCGGCAACTGCCAGAGCAGCCTTGGCGCACTCAACGTCCCAGCACTCCAGGATCAGAGCGCGGCCGGTAGCGGCAGCCTTCTTGACCAGCACAGCATAGACAGCGGGATCAGCCTGCTTGTTAGCGACATGGATGAACTCCACGTACATACGCTCGCCGATACGCTCGTAGTCGATCTTCTGCAGCTCGGCCAGCTTCTCGTCGGCCTTGTCAGCGCAGTCGGTGCACAGGCAGACAGCGAACAGGTTCTTGTTGACCAGGGTCTTTTCGTGACGGAACAGGACAGTTTCGCCGCCCAGCTTGTAGTCGCCAACGGAGATGGTCTTCATCAGAGGAGCAGTGGCAGAGTTCAGGGTAGCCAGAGCCTCAGCGGAGAAATGGGGGCACTTGTCCAGGGACACAGCACCCTGAGCCACCTTCATGCAGAATGCCATACAGGTGGGGTTGCCGCACTCCTTACAGTTGGTCTTAGGAGACAGCTTAAAAATATCGAGACCTTTCAAAGCCATTGTATGTATCCTCCTTCTGATTAGATCAGTTCAGTGATGAACTTCTTGATGGTAGCCACAGAAGCGGGGTGACGCAGAACAACAGCATCAGCGCCGCCGGTCAGGTTGGCAGCAGCGGTAGCAACTTCCATGGAAATGGCGCGCTCGTCGCGGCAGCCCCATGCGGGCTCGTCTTCTTCGGTAGCGGAGGATTCCTTGACGCCCCAGGTGTCGTTGCAAACGGCAGCCAGGATGGGCATCTGCAGATCGGTATCTCCCTGAGCCAGGGCAGCCAGGCGGATACGGTCGAAGGTGGAAGCGGCGTACTCATAGCCGTAACCCACAGCGGCAGTACCGATGTCCATAACAACGGAAGCGGGGTTGACGTTCAGGCCCTTGAGCATAATGTTCAGCTGCTTGGCCAGGTTGATATCGTCA
>JAZOBL010000085.1:0-6087 GCA_045595945.1 Faecousia sp. | reverse complement strand
GCCCACGGCACTGCCGTCGGTCTGCCCTCCGATGAGGATATGGGCAACTCCGAGGTGGGCCACAATGCCCTCGGCTGCGGCCAGGTCTACTCTCAGGGCGCAAAGCTGGTTGGTGAGTCCATCGAAAACGGCACACTGTATGCGTCCGAAACCTGGACCGATCTGGTAGAGAACGCTAAGGCCGGCAAGGCCATGCACTTTATGGGTCTGCTGTCCGACGGAAATGTCCATTCCAATATCCATCACCTGATCGCCCTGCTGAAGGCTGCCCACACTGCCGGTGTGAAGAAGGCCTACTGCCACATTCTGCTGGACGGCCGTGATGTGCCTGCCACCTCCGCATTGGAGTATGTGGAAATGCTGGAGAATACACTGAAAGAACTGAACACCGAAGGCTGTGACTATGCCATCGCCTCCGGCGGCGGCCGTATGCAGGTGACGATGGACCGGTATGAGGCCAACTGGGCCATGGTGGAGAACGGCTGGAGAACCCATGTACAGGGTCTGGGCCGTCAGTTCGCCTCTGCTGCAGAAGCCATTGAGACCTACCGGGCCGAGACCGGCGTCATCGACCAGGATCTGCCCGCCTTTGTGGTAGCCAGAAACGGAGAGCCTGTTGCCAGGATCGCAAACGGTGACTCCGTAGTCCTGTTCAACTTCCGTGGTGACCGGGCACAGGAGATCAGCCTGGCCTTCGACCGGAAGGACTTTGACAAGTTCGACCGTCCCGGCTATACCGGCGTGAAGTTTGCCGGTATGCTCCAGTACGACGGCGACCTGAATATCCCCGAGCACTATCTGGTGCAGCCTCCCGTGATCCAGAACACCCTGACCGAGGTGCTGTGCGATGCCGGCATCCACGAGTACGCAGTGTCCGAGACCCAGAAGTACGGCCATGTGACTTATTTCTGGAACGGCAACCGTTCCGGCAAGGTTTGCGAGGAGCTGGAGGTCTACGAGGAGATCCCCTCCGATGTGATCCCCTTCGAGCAGGCGCCTGCCATGAAGTCCAAGGAGATCACCGAGAAGGTGGTCGAGGCTATGGCTTCCAAGAAGTATGAATTTATCCGCTGCAACTTCCCCAACGGTGACATGGTGGGTCACACCGGCGTTATGGAAGCGGTGGTCTACGCCATGGAGTGCGTGGATAACGGCCTGAAGGCTATCATCGAGGCCGCCGACAAGTACGGCTACACGGTGCTCATCACCGCAGATCACGGCAACGCCGACCAGATGACCGAGACCAAGAAGGGCAAGACCTCTGTGCGTACCGCCCACAGCCTGAACCCTGTGCCGTTCATTATCTATGATACTGACAAGGCATGGACGGTGAAGGAGGGCGCTTACGGCCTGGCAAATGTGGCGCCCACCGTGGTCAAGATGATGGGGCTCACCGCCCCCGACTGCTGGGAAGACAGCATGATCTAACCCATACGAATCCCCGATTTTATAGGAGGTACTGATCTATGGTTCGACACAACAACGAAAACGGCTCTGTAAATATCAGCACCAGCGTATACACCGACATCGCCGGCACTGCTGCCATCAACTGCCTGAGCGTGAAGGGTATGGTGGCCCGCTCCGTATCCGACGGCGTGTACCACCTGCTGCGGAAGGAATCCATGGGCAAGGGTGTCCGGGTGGAATTCCACGAGGATAACACCATCTCCATCGACCTGCACATCATGGTGGGCGACGGCGTGAACCTCACTGCTGTCGGTAATGCCATCATCGACGAGGTCCGTTATATGGTCACAAAGTGCACCGGCACCGAGGTCCGGGCGGTGAATGTCTTTGTGGATTCCATTACCATTGGATAAGAATTCGGAGGTAACGACTATTGCGTCAGACAATTAACGGAGGCGATTTCCGTCGGCTGATGGTCAGCGCGGCTGCCTCTATTGAGATCAACAAGCAGAAGCTCAATGAGCTCAATGTGTTCCCTGTGCCGGACGGTGATACCGGCACCAATATGTCCATGACCATCAACGCCGCCGCAGCCGATCTGCGGAAGGCAGAGGATCCCTCTCTGGAGAAGGCTGCGGATATTGCTGCCAAGGCCATGCTCCGGGGCGCCAGAGGCAACTCCGGTGTGATCCTGTCCCTGCTGCTGCGGGGCATCTCCCGGAAGCTGAAGGGCGCGGAGGTCTGTGACGGCGTCCTGTGGGCCAATGCCCTGCAGGAGGGCGTGGATGTTGCCTACAAGGCGGTGATGAAGCCTGCAGAAGGTACGATCCTGACCGTGGCAAGACTGGCTGCCGCCAAGGCACTGGAAGCTGCAGCGGAGAACAACTACTTCGAGTTCGTCCATGCCGCTGCCATCGAAGAGGCAAAGGTAGCTCTGGCCAACACCGTCAACCAGAACCCGGTGCTGAAAAAGGCCGGCGTGGTGGATGCCGGTGGCAAGGGCTGGCTGGTGGCGCTGGAGGCAATGCTCAGCGCTCTGCGGGGAGAGGATATCGTCGCGCCCGAGGGCGGCGTGCAGGAGACAGCCGATGAGGCTAACTTCTCCGACTTCGACACTGAGGATATTACCTTCACCTACTGCACCGAGTTCATCATCTCCCGGGAAAATGACAAGGATCCTGCCAAGCTCCGGGAATTCCTGTCCAGCCTGGGCGACAGCCTGGTGCTGGTGGATGACGAGGAGATCATCAAGGTCCATGTCCACACCAACGACCCCGGCAAGGCCATGCATGAGGCCATTGAATACGGCTCTTTTGTTACCGTAAAGATTGAAAATATGCGTCTGCAGCACACCGAGAAGGTGATGAGCGAGGCGGAGAAAGCACCCAAGATCGCGCAGCCGGAAAAGCCCCTGGGCGTGGTTTCCGTGTGCGCCGGTGAGGGTCTTGCGGATGTTTTTATGAATCTGGGCGTGGATGGGATCATCTCCGGCGGACAGACCATGAACCCCAGCACCCAGGACATTCTGGAGGCTGTGAATAAAGTCCCCGCCGAGACCGTCTTCGTGCTGCCCAACAACAAGAATATCATCATGGCAGCCCAGCAGGTGGATGCGCTGACTCCCAAGAATGTGGTGGTCATCAGCTCCAAGACCGTGCCTCAGGGTGTCACCGCTATGCTGAATTTCAACCCGGAAGGCACTGTGGAAGAGAATACCGAGGCTATGACCGAGTCTTTGTCCACTGTGGAGACTATGCAGATCACCTACGCTGCCAGGAACTCCGACTTTGACGGCTATGACATCCACGAGGGTGACTATCTGGCCATGTACGGCGGCAGCCTGTTCGGCACCAGCCGGGACATTAAGGTGCTGCTGAAGTCTCTGGCAGAAAAGGTCCGGGACGAGGGCAAGGAATACATCACCATCTACTACGGTGCAGACATTCAGGAAAAGCATGCCCAGAAGACTGCGGACCTGTTCGCTGATATCTGCCCCGATGCGGATGTGAACCTGCTCAGTGGCGGTCAGCCCGTGTACTATTATCTGATCTCTGCAGAATAATGTAAACAAAAAGACCCGCTGCAGAGGCAGCGGGTCTTTGCCCACCCGTTTGGAAAGGAATACGCCCTATGAAGGAACATTCCCAGGGATACCGCCTGGAACGGCTTGCGGATATGATCCGGTTCTGCGCCGCCCAGAATATCACCACCCATGCCGCAGGCACCGGCTATTTTCTGGTGCTGTCGGTGTTTCCCCTGCTGGTGCTGCTGCTGGCGCTGCTGCGCTACACCGGTTTGCAGGTGCAGACCCTGACGGATCTGGTGGAAGGATTTCTGCCGGGTGCATTGATGCCGGCAGCCAAGCGGCTGATCTTAAGCACCTACCAAAACACCTCCGGCCTGGTGGTGGGTGTGTCCGCAGTTACCGGTCTGTGGTCTGCCAGCAGAGGGATCCACAGCCTCCGGAAAGGACTCAACGCCATCTATCAGGTGGAGGAGGAGCGGGGGTATCTGGCTACCCGGGGCATCAGTATACTCTATACCGTTCTGTTTCTCGGAATGCTGCTGGTGACCCTTGTGCTGAACGTGTTCGGCACCACCCTGGTCTCCTGGCTGCCCCTGCAGGATCATGCTGTACTGCAGTTTCTATGGGATGTGGTGGATATGCGGTTTTTGCTGATGCTGCTGTTGCAGACTGCTCTGTTTACCGCCATGTTTATGGCCCTGCCCAGCGGCCGGCACAATAGCTTCTGGAGCAGCCTGCCCGGGGCGGTTCTGGCATCACTGGGCTGGCTGATCTTCTCCGACCTGTTCTCCATTTATGTGGAGAATTTCTCCGGCTATGCCAACATCTACGGCTCTGTGTACGCGGTGGCGCTGAGTATGCTGTGGCTGTACTGCTGCATTTCCATCGTCTTCTACGGTGGAGCGCTGAATGCTTACCTGACTTCCCGAAAAAAAGTAAAATAATTTTGCAAAATGTTACAGCTTATTCACACCCATGTGATTCAATAGAGAAAAAACAGGAGGTGGAGCAGTGTTCGGATTCGTAATGGCCAACTTAAAAGAGCTGACCAAGGCCCAGCAGGCCCGGTACAATCAGGTGTACTGCGGCATCTGCCGGCAGATCCGGCAGCAGTGCAGCAACCCTGCCCGGCTGGGGCTGAGCTATGACATGGCCTTTCTGAGCCTGCTGCTGATGAGCCTGTACGAACCGGAGGAGCAAACCGGCAAGCCCGCCTGTGGTCTACACCCCATCCGCCCCCGCACCTGGGTGGACAACGAATACATCCGCTACGCCGCCTGTATGAATGTGGCGCTGGGCTACTACAACAGCATGGATGACTATGCTGACGACGGACGCGTCACCGCCAAGGTGATGGCGAATGTCTTCGGACGGGAACTGGATGCCATTAAATCCCAATATCCCCGCCAGTGCAGCGCCATGGAAGATTGCCTTGCCCGGCTGAACCGGCTGGAAAAAGAGAATTGTCCCGACCCGGACGGACCTGCCGGCTGCTTTGGGCAGCTTCTGGGAGAACTGTTCGTCTATCGGGAAGACCTGTGGGCGGATACCCTGCGGCAGATGGGTCATGCTTTGGGTAGATACATTTATTTGGCCGATGCGGCGGTGGACTACCGACGAGATCGGCGAAAGAAGCAGTACAACCCCTTCCTGGTTATGGAAACCGGAGAGGATTGGGCCCGGTGGGAGCAGTATCTGGTGCTGGCCATGGGCCGCTGCACAGACCGGTATGAGCGGCTGCCCCTGGTGCAGGATAAACAGATTTTGGATAACATACTCTACAGCGGTGTCTGGATCGAGTATCGAAAACGGCAGAAGGGCAAGCCTGCTGCCCAGGAGGATCTACATGATTGACGACCCTTACAAGGTATTAGGCGTTAGCCCGGATGCGGATGACGAGACGATTAAACGGGCATACCGGCGCTTGGCGAAAAAATACCACCCGGATCTAAACCCCGGTGACCCGGTAGCTGCTAAGAAAATGCAGCAGGTGAACGCAGCCTATGAGCAGATCAAGAACCCGGAGCAGACCCAACAGCGCCCCGGAGGGCAGGGCTACAACCCCTATGGCAGCTATGATCCCTTCAGCGGATTCGGCGGCTACGGCAGAAGCTACGGAGGCGGACAAGCCAAGGGAGATCAGTACCAGCAGGCAGCCGCCCAGTACATCCGGTTCGGCCGGTATCGGGAGGCGTTGCAGGCACTGTCCTCATGCCAGACACGGGATGCCCGGTGGTACTACCTGTCTGCTCTTGCCAACGACGCCCTGGGCAATCAGGTCACTGCGTTGGAGCATATCCGCCGGGCGGTGTCCATGGAACCGGACAACCGCACCTATCTGGATACCTTGGCACAGATCCAGAACGGCGGCGCCGCCTACCGGCGGCAGGCGGGGAATTTCCGTGGCTATGCTGCCGGCGGATCCTCCTGCGCATCCTTGTGCTTGTGTTATTTTTTGCAGCTGTTCTGCTGCCGGGGAAGATGTTTTTGGTGCTAAAAAAGCGAGTGCATTTGTGAAGTAGTCAATAGTTAGTAGACACAAAATTTCTTATGCCACCAGTTCTGTTCTAAACAGGACTGGTGGTTTTCCTTTCAGTTTGCGAACGGGGCGTTCGTAGTTGAAGTAATGAATAGCTTGTTCAATAACGGCGCGC
>JAZOBL010000084.1:0-12267 GCA_045595945.1 Faecousia sp. | reverse complement strand
AAAAGTCCGCACTACGGTTCGTAGTACGGACTTCAATCTTACTTCAGACCAAATCTCTTGTTGAAACGGTCAACACGTCCACCGGTGTCAACCAGCTTCTGCTTGCCGGTATAGAAAGGGTGGCACTTGGAGCAGATTTCAACTCTGATGTCCTTCTTGGTGGAGCCGGTGGTAAAAGTATTGCCACAAGCGCAACGAATCGTAGTCTGTTCGTAGTTGGGATGGATGCCTTCTCTCATGTTGTTCACCTCTTTCTTGTAAGCTAAAAGGGCGCAATTGCCCTAGCAATTCTTTAATCGCCCGGATATCATACCACAGTCATTTTGGAATTGCAAGTGTTTTTTCTGTTTTTTTTTGATTTTTTCCTCAAAAAGCCCAGTTGCCGTTACGGAAAATGGCAACCGTTCTGCCGTCACGGGTGATGGCATCGATGTTCATGGAGCTGCAGCCGATCATAAAATCCTCGTGGATCATAGAATCGTTGATGCCCAAGGCTCTGCACTCGTCCAGGGTTTTATTGTGGTGATCGGCGATGGTATCAGCGTAACCCATGCCCATGGCCAGATGGCAAGCGGCATTTTCGTCAAACAGGGTGTTGTAGAACAGCAGGCCGCTTTCAGCAATGGGGCTGCGCTCCGGTACCAGGGCGCATTCGCCCAGGTAGGCTGCACCCTCGTCCATGGAGATCATGGTGTTCAGCAGCTCTTCGCCCACTTCTGCCTTGGCTTCCACAGCCTTGCCGTTTTCAAAACGGATGGAGAAATTGTCGATCAGCTGACCTTGATAGGACAGAGGCTTTGTGGAGTAGACGATACCCTCCGCCTCACCCCTCTTGGGCGAAATGAAGCACTCCTCGGTGGGGATGTTGGGATTGAAGCAGATGCCCTGCCGGCTGGTCTCGCCGCCGCCGCAGAAGATAGCTTCGGGAATCATGCCCACGGTCAGATCGGTGCCGTTGTCGGCAGTGTAGTGGAGCTTTTCGATTCCCAGACTGTTCAGGTAATCACAGCGGGCCTTAAGGTTTGCATTATGCTCCTCCCAAGCCTTCACAGGATCGTCCGTGACCCGGGAGGTAAAGAGAATGGCCTCCCACAGTTTTTCCATAGCCACGCTGGTACGCAGGCCTGGGAATACCTTCTTTGCCCAGGCAGCGCCGGGCACTGCGGCGATTGTCCACTGTTGCTTGCCCTCCCGCTGGTCGGCATAGGGCTTGATGATGGGGAAGATCATCTGGCGGGATTTTGCCAGCTTCTCGGTATTCATGCCCTTGAGCCCATCGGGGTCTTCGGAGATCAGGTGGATACGGGCAGGCAAGGTGTCGCAGTAGTACTGCTGACGGGCCTTCTCCCACTCCTTCACAGTGCCCAGAGTCTTCAGATTCTGATGGCGCACATGGATCTTTGCCAAAGGCTGATAGTTCCAAAGCACGGTCACTTCCCGGGCCTTGGCCTTATAGGCCTCCTCTACCACCATTTGCACAAATTCCGGCTGGTCCAGATCCGCATACACCAGCACATCCTGACCCTTTTGCACATTCACACCGCACCGAACGATCAGCCGGGCGTATTCTCTTAATACAGATTTTTTCATAGTTGTTCTCCTTTTTGTGAGTTTTCTTCATAGTAACAAATTTCCCCGTTTCCGTCAATGGATGTTGCTTTTTTTCCGGGAGACGATATAATAAACCACAAAGGAAGTGGTATGTATGCTGATGAAAGATAAATTTTGGGGTCTTGCCGGAGATCTGCTCCTGCTGGATGGCGCCACCGGCTCCAACCTGCAAAAAGCAGGCATGCCCCGTGGCTGCTGCACAGAAGAGTGGATCCTTACCAACCCGGATGCGTTGATCCGGCTACAGCGCAGCTATGCCGCCGCCGGCAGCCAGGTGATCTACGCCCCCACCTTTCAGGCTCAGCCTATGGCGCTGGAGCGGGTGAACCTACACAAGCAGGCAGAGTCTATCAATGCCCATCTGGTTGCCCTGTCCCGGTCTGCTGCGCCGGATGCGCTGATCGCCGGCAACCTCACCACCCTGGCTGCCTTCTGCGACAGCTTTGATCCGGCTTTGTTTGATACTTTGGTGGAAAACTATCGGGTGCAGATCGGCGGGCTTCTGGAGGGTGGCGCGGATCTGCTGGCAGCGGAAACACTAATGTATCCCCAGGAGGCGGAGGCTATTTTTACCGCTGCGGAGCTGGAGGGGGCGCAGACGGTTCTGTACACCTTTACCATGCAGCCGGATGGCAGCCTGTTTTCCGGTCGGCTGGCAGGGCCTGTGCTGAAGGAATTGGAGGAAGCCGGCGCTGCCGCCGTGGGCTTTAACTGTGTGGCCGCCGACAGTATGACTCCGGGTCTGGTCAGCATTTTAAGAAGATTTGTCAAAGGCCCGCTGGTCTGCAAGCCCAATGCAGGAAATCCCGTGATCGGGCAGGACGGCCTTGCCCACTACCCCATGATGCCGAAGGAATTTTCCGCCATTGTTGCTGACTGCCACCGGATGGGCGCAACCATCCTGGGCGGCTGCTGCGGCACTGCCCCGGACTATATTGCCGCAATCAAAGAAGCCTTATAAACGAATCCACCGGCTTGATCGCTTGCCGGTGGATTTTTTGTTGCCATTTCTGTCGAGATTTGATATACTAAGGGTGTTATGGAAAAAAAGATTCACTTTTATGTCAGCCGGAAAAATGTGCTGACCTGGTTGGTGGCTCTTTGTATGGTCTGCTCGGCAGTGGCCCGCATTGTGGTCTTCGGTGTGAAAGGGACCGGTGACACACAGTTGGTGTGGAGTCAAATCGTTCTGCCTGTGGCAGCAGTCCTGTTGTACGGAGTCATGATCCTGCTAAACGGTAAGGAGCGGTTCTATAAGACCGCCATCCCTGTGTGGCTTCTGGCCGCTTATTACTGCTTTGCCTTTTGGGGCTACGGTTACGACAGCCTGATGAACGGTCTGTTCGTGATCGCCATGTTGTTCATCGCCGTGCTTTACACCCAGATCACCTGCGGCAAAGTCAAGGCATCTATTCTGATCATACCCCTGGCCCTGTTCCCTATGCTGGTACTGCTGTATGTGAATCGGGGCGCGGCGCTGGCCGGTAATCTCGCAGGGATTCAGCATCTGCTGCCGGATATGCTGGCAACTGCCGGTCTTGTGCTGGTGGTGTTTGCCATGCAGATTCACCCGGACGGGGAATACCACCCCACCTGGGGTGATCGCGCTGACGGTCGGCGAATCCGCACCGAACCGCCTATGAATCAAGTCTCCCCTTACCTGATGGTCAATCGGATCGGCTCTATGAACCTGTTTGAGGAGTCCTTTGAGATCAGCAATGTGGAGCGCTACATTCGCCAGAAGCGGCGGGAAGGCCTGACCTCCTTCGGTTTGATGCATGTGATGCTGGCCTGCTACTGCAGGGCTTTGTGCAAATACCCGGGCCTGAACCGCTTTATCTCCGGTCAGAAGATCTACTCCCACGGAGAAGATGTTCAGTTCTGCATGACCATCAAGAAGGAAATGACTTCCACCTCTCCGGAGACGCTGATCAAAGTACATCTGTCCCCCCGGGACACCGCTGAGGATGTGTACAACAAAGTAAATATGGCCATTGAAGAAGTCAAGAATACCCCGCTGGACTCCAGTTTTGACAATGTTGCCCATCTGTTTATGCTGATCCCGGGTCTATTCCTGAAGTTTACCGTATGGCTGCTGAAGACTCTGGACTATTTTGGCCTGCTGCCCGCCTTCTTGCTGGAGGTCAGTCCCTTCCACGGCAGTGTGTTCTTCACCTCCATGGGTTCTCTGGGCATCCCGCCCATTTATCACCATCTGTACGATTTCGGAAACCTGCCGGTCTTCGGCTCTTTTGGCTGTAAGCGCCGTGCCCTGGAAATCCAGGAGGACGGTTCTGTGGTGCAGAAGAAATACCTGGACTTCCGGTTCTCCATGGACGAGCGGATCGTGGACGGTTTCTACTACGCTGCCTTCTTCAAGCATTTTAAGCGGATCCTCCACAGACCCGAGCAGTTGGATCTTGCTCCAGAAGAAGTGCTCAGCGACATTGATTAAGCTATGAAAGATCAAATTCTATTCCATTTGAATGCAGAGTGTCCCTGGCGGGACACTCTGTATTGGTATGATACCACCGATTCCACCAACACCCGGGCCAAGGAACTGGCAAAGACCGGCGCCCCCCACGGAACGGTGGTTCTGGCCGGCAGCCAGACCGCCGGCCGCGGTCGCATGGGGCGCAGTTTCTGCTCCCCCGGGGGCATGGGCGTGTATCTTTCGGTGATCCTGAGGCCTCACTGCACCCCGGATAAGCTCATGCATCTGACCTGCGCCGCGGCAGTGGCAGCCGCCCAGGCTGTGGATACTGTCAGCGGTATCGCCCCTGCTATCAAATGGACCAACGATTTGGTGGCAAACGGCAAAAAACTAGGGGGTATTCTGACGGAACTGGGACTGGACTGTCACGGACTTGTGGCGTACGCGATCGTTGGCATCGGCATCAACTGCTGCCAAAAAACAGAAGACTTTCCGCCGGAGCTGCAGCATATGGCCACCTCGGTAAACGCCCTTGGAGGCAGGTCTACCTCCCCGGCAGAGATAGCCGCAGCCTTGGTAAATTCCCTGTGGCAAACAGGCAATCAATTGTTGACGGAAAAAGCATCTCTGATGACCGCATATAAAGACCGCTGTATGACGATCGGGCAGGATGTGGTGCTTGTGCGGGGTCAGAAGCAGGAATACGGACGTGCGCTGGATGTGGACGAAAACGGCGGGCTGGTGGTCCGGTTTTCTGACGGACAGGTCCGCACGGTTACCTCCGGGGAGATCAGTGTCCGGGGAATGTACGGCTACACATAAATTTTTATTGCTTTTTTGTTTTTCTTTGGGTATACTGAATTTAGAAACAAAAACAAACGGAGGGATATGATTATGAAGTTTGTGGGTACTGTTTTGAAGATCCTGGCCGCTTTGGCTGCTGTGGCAGGTGCTGTTTATGTGGCTGCTACCTACGGCGACAAGATCGTGGCCTGGGCAAAGAACCTGATGGGCAAATGCTGTTGCTGCTGCAATGATGATTGCTGCTGTGACGAAGATGACTGCTGCTGCGGCGATTCCTGCTGCGAAGAGGAAACTGTTGAAGAAGCTCCCGCTGAGGAGACTGTTGAGGCAGAGGCCGCCGATTTTGAGGCTGAATAAGAATAGCACAAAGCCAGCTGTGACCAATGGTCGCAGCTGGCTTTATCCATATTTATATCATATTGTTGCAAGAAGGCTGAGGATGAGGGGGTCGAATCTTGCCCTTCTTTGGCTTTGTAAACAAAACACCAAATCGATTGCCGTTCACATCCGTACCGGATGCGCCCGGCAATCCATGGATTCTCCCACGGGCTAAAAAGTGTCCACCGGACACTTTTTACCTTGCCTGCGGCAAGGCCGCCCTTTCGAATCCTATCTCATCCTCTGCCAATAAAAACGCCACCCATTCGGGTGGCGTTTTTATTCGCAGAGGATGAGGGATTCGAACCCCCGCAAACGGAGTCAGAGTCCGGTGTGCTACCGTTACACTAATCCTCTATCGCACGGACAACTGTTATTATACGCAAATCGCCAAAAATGTCAAGAACATTTTTCCGGTTTTGCAAATATTTTTCTGCCCGGTCAGTCCTGTTCCCAGGGAAATGGTTTCCCTTTCAGCACATGATTGCGCAGATAGGCAAAGGTCTTCTTTTCCCCCTGGTCCCGGAGCATTTGCAACAAGTATGCCAGCTCCTGCCGGGTCTGGGGATGCATGCGGTGCTTTTCCATGCTTCTGTCAAAGTATGTGTAGGCAGCGGCATTTGTATACGTCTCGCCCTCATAGGTTTTGCAGGCAGCACGCCGATCCATCACCATCTCCACCAGATACTTTCTGGGCACGGGAAGGGACTCATACTGGCGGGTCTGCAGATTCAAGTCTGTCCAGTATTCGTAGTGGTGGCGGTTTCTGCCCTTATGGTGCATCCAGGACTCGCTGTAACCCTTATCCTCCCGCTCCGCATTGTTGGGACTGCGGGTGCCCTGATAGTAACGGATGCCGTTGAGAAACTCCGTGGGCGCGTATTTGGACAGGTCATGGGTCAAACCCTGCCAAATCAGACCTACCCGGAAGCAGCCCTCCATCACCAGCAAGCGGTGTTTTGTAATTGTTTTGAAATGTTGCCACAGCTTCATATACTACCACCCTCTCCTGTCTGGCTCATTATACACCAGCGTCTGCCAAAATGCAAGGAGTACTCGCCTTCAACTGCCAGTGAATATCCAAACCGGCCATAAAAATACACACCCCAAAAGTGTCTAACTTTTGGGGTGCATATCAAGACGGCCAAGCCTTTTATGTTAGATTCCCTCAATACAAGCTTCCACGATCTCGGAGATACTGCCTGTGGCAAGGCCGATGGCCCGGTCAGCTGCACCGTAGTACAGATACAGGGTATCGGTTTCGTAGTCTGCGTAGGGGCAGCAAGGAAACAGAGTATTATCGCAGTTGCCGTGCTGCTCGTAGTCCTTTTCAGGCATCAGCAGATAGCTGGAGGTCTTGCCGATCACCTTCCAAGGCTCGTTCAGATCCAGCAGGATCGCGCCGATGTAGTAGTACGTACCACCTGCGGTGGCTGCCACACCGTGGATAATATCCAGCCAACCCTTATCGGTCTTGATGGCAGGAGTAGGGCCGATCTTGACCGTATTCCAGAACTTATAGCCCTGCTTCAGAACAGGGCGGAAGTTGCCCCAGTGGATCAAATCGGGAGACTCACTGATCCAGATCTCA
This sequence comes from Faecousia sp., assembly GCA_045595945.1. Lineage (GTDB taxonomy): Bacteria > Bacillota > Clostridia > Oscillospirales > Oscillospiraceae > Faecousia. The sequence goes on along the minus strand of JAZOBL010000084.1, from coordinate 5,449 downwards.
CCGCTGCAGTTAGACGGATAATCATAAGGACGGTCCAGCTTATAGTACATGCCATTGATCTTCTCGGGGAAGATGCTACATCCACGGTTCCGGGGAGCGGTGATGATTCCCAGGGCCTCATAGTTTTCAAAATCAGTGGTTTTGCCCAGCATACCAACAGGAGCCAGGTAATCGCCCTTCATCATCACCGGCGTCACGATGTAATAAGTATCGTCGATCTTGGTAATACGATTGTCAATAAAATGCTTAGTCATATTGAAAGGTTCAATATCGGGCATTTTGATAAAGTTCTTGTCAGAAAGTTCAAAGTGAATGCCGTCCTTACTTCTGGCAATTCTGGTTTGACCCACATCAGTACCACTGCCTTCTGCAGCGTAGTCAACCACAGAAACCAGCATAATAAACTCGTCGTTATATTTTACAACTGCAGGATTGTAGATCTGACCCACACCAGGGAAATCGTCCACATGCAGAATGGGGTTTGCTTCGCAACGCTTCAGAATCTTAGTAGCGTCTTTTTTGAATTTCATATCGCTCATGTTCTTTTCCTCCAAACTGTATTACTGACCGGCACACAGCAGATTGCATGTGTTCTATTCTTTCGCAGCCAGCATCTATTGGAATTTTACACCATTTTCTCTTGTTATGCAATATCGAAATCTGAAATTTTCGTTTGTTTTTTCGAGGTTTTCCGTTGTTGTGCTCACCCTTGTTTTTCTTAGAATGCAGCAATGAAAATGAATCCGTGCGAATATCGCAATTTACAGCAAAGCTATGGCGGGATATAACAATATCAATTGACCGTACCGTTTTGCGATATGACGCTGAACATATTTCCGCCGTCACGAATCACAAAATCAGTCGCCATCTCTTGTGCGCCCATATTATTTCCTCCTGCATTGCCGGGTCTGTTGCCACCAGGCATTTCGGGACGGTTGTCTCCTACCGGTGGGTCAACTCCTTCAGGAGGATTGCCATCTTCAGGTGGTGTAAGGCCTTCGGGAGGTTGCCCACCATCCGCAGGCGGCTGCATATTATCAGGAGGTTCCGGTTGCCCCATTCCGCCAGATTCCATTCCCGGACCACCCATCATTCCGCCAGCACTGCCGGCAAGCTGTTTTCCGCCACTCCAAAGCGTGTATGTTCCGGCTTTCAGATCGGGACTACTAAAAATCAAAATGGAATACGCATTTTCGGGTTTTGCTTCCAGGATGGTTTTTCCGTCCTGGTCTTTCATCGTAACGATTTCGTTGCCCGTCTGCTTTTGCGCAAAGTTAAACACAGCATAATTCTGTCCGCCATCCTCAATGCGATCCAGCATATGCCCGGTTGCAATCACTGTACCTCCGTTGATATGAATGCCCATATCAGAGTCAATTCCCGCATCAGCACTATTGGAGCAAGCCGCAGCAACCACTGTACCGCCATTGATTACCAGCCATCCATTGGAATCGATGCCGTCGCCTTCACCGGTCTGCCCCGTGACTTTAATGGATAGCTTACCGCCGTTAACAGTGGTAACGGAAACACCATCTTCGTTGGTGTTGATGCCATCGTTGCCGGATTCGATACGAATGTCACCGCCATTGATGGTAAGGTGCATCTCGCTGTCAAGGCCCTCATTCTCAGCCTTGATATTCAGAACGCCTGTGTTCTCCTTTCCGCCGAAGATATTCATAGACCGCTTGGAGTAGAACGCACCATCATACTTGTGCAGCTTGTCCGCATCCTCCACCTCAGTTTTATCGTCGCTCAGAACAACTGAGTCCGGCTTATAGATTTTTTCCACATAGGAGCCGTTCACGGCATTGACTGTGCCATCGGCAATAATCACATTGGCTCCGGCAGCAGAGGTATCTACATCCTTGGATGCTTTTTCTGTATCCTCATTTCCGCACTCATAGACATTGTAGAAAATCACGGCAGGGGCAACCTCACAGGTGATATCTACACCATTCAAGACCAGTGTTACCACAGCATCGGGGTCATTCTTGGCATCGTCACCCAGGTCTACTGCGATCTGACCAAGGGACAGCTTGCCCCTAATACTATAGGCACCGGGCTTTGTAATATGCACTACCGTGTGCGCAGCCGCTTCTTCAGGGGTATGGGCATCCTTTTCGCTACCCTCGCCGTAGATGAAGTCCTTTCCGGATTCATAGTATACAACATCGTTGGCTGTATAGACCGCAGCAGTATTCTCTGTACTGACAGGGTCGCCATCCACGGTGATGCCACCATCGCTCAGAACAAGTTGCGTCATGTTGTCATAGGCCGGTGCAGTAGGTGCTTGTACCATCGGAGTCGTAGGTGTCTGCTCCATAGGCTTTGTGTTACATGCCGTCAGCAAAAGGACAAATGCCACCAGAATCGCCACCAAATTTGAATGTCTCATATTATCACTCCTTTGGCTTAATGTTAGCACCCAGCAATTTATTTTTTGTAAAGAGACTGTAAATAGTTTTCCAAATCCGTGTTAACGACCCAAAAGAATCAAAGGGAGGCAACAAGCCTCCCTTTGATCAAAAAAGTGTGGTTATCCAATATATTAAGCCATATACTACGCTGGCACTCACGCCATACACAATCACAGGCCCCGCAATTGTAAACATTTTCGCGCCGACACCGAGCATAAACCCTTCTGCTTGTGTGCAAGTAGGACGCAGTAATTTTATACATTTGCAAAAAGCGTGTGCCGTATTTGGCACACGCTTTTGTCATTTCATTTTATCAATCAGTTCTAAAAGCCACTTGGGACTATTTTGCCCAATCGTCTGTAATTCTCCGTTTTTGTACTTAGCAACAGTAGCAAAACCGTTGTCGTTATCGTAAAAAGTAGCTTCGTTACAATACGGCAAAATTGTCAGCAGATCCTCAAACCGTTTAGAAAAGCGATTGGCTACCGTATCGGTGTTAATATTATGACCGCCTCTTTTTACCCGATTTTCAATGCGGAGCAGACTTTCCTCCATCGTGTCAAGGCCAACATAATAAAGACGAATACAGTAATCCTTTGCAATAGCACGCTTAATGGTATCCAATGTCTTTCTTCCGGAAAGGGTGGTCTCTTGGGTAAAGCAAATTTCCTTTTCCAGGCAATCATCGATCAGTGCCACTGCCTTTTTTCCGCCCTCAAGCAAATTTCCGCCACAGGCAGCAGTGATCTTATCCACATCGATAATCTTTCCCAGATTGTCGATCTCTGTCCGCAAAACACCGGTCAAGCTGCTTTTCCCACAGCCGTTCACCCCGGCAACGATGGTATAGGTCTTCATATTGCACCGCCCTTCATTTCATTGATAACTGCATTGTATCACAACCGGTTATATATTGCAACCGTCCCAGCTTATAACCCCTTAGTCCTGCAATCTTTGATCAAAACCACTGCTGTGGTGACCGCCACCACAGTATCCGATACCGCACCTACAAAGTTGTACAGCACGATATTAAACACCGCATAGGCAACGGAGCTTATCAAAAAAGACAGCTTCAGCAGCCGCTCGTTGTCCTTAAAGCGGAAGATCGCCAATGTATACTGCAGATTACCAACTACCGGCAGCAGTCCCATAAGTCCCCGATTGTTAAACAAAACCCCCAGCACCACACCGGCAATGGTCAAGACCCACTCCACGGTCTTACTTTTCACATTCCGTATGGCGGCAACATTACGAAGAAAGCTGACCACATTTTGCACCGCGGCACTATACCCTTTCAGTATAATTGCGCAGGCAAAGTAGATCACTTGGCTCAAATTTTGCCAGGAAAGAACGCCCTTTGTGGTCTTCCGCGTAGCGCTGATGGCGTTTCCGCCCATTGCCAAAAGGGTACAAAGATTGCCGATAATAATTTCCATACTTCTCCGTTACCATCCTTCGCATCCGTTTGCCTGTATTGTAACACAATAACCACCCAAAGGCAAACGGAAATGCCCCTCATTCTTCCCGTTGCCGCTGTCTATTTACATTGCCACTGCCGGATGATATAATAGACAAACAGGAGGTGCTTGCCAATGAAAAAGCTTTACGAAAAGAACGAGGTCGGCTTTGCTCTGGTTTGGATCGGCTTATATGTGATCGTGATGAATATTGCGTTGCAGTTTTGCGGAGGCCTTGACGACCTTACAAGCAAAACCGCAGCACGGATGTTGATCCCGGTCATCTGCATCACCTTTCTTGCAGCGGCTTCCACTTTTTGGATCGTAAACAACGGGCGGTCTGAAAAGTACGGCTTGTGCCGCTTCAAGGGTAATTGCAAATCCTTTCTTTGGTTTCTTCCTCTTGCTGTTATGTCCTGCATAAACTTAAAAAACGGCTTAACGCTTTCCGCATCTGCTGCGGTCTCTGTGCTGATGGCGCTGAATTTGGCAATCGGCGGATATGTAGAGGAGATCATATTCCGGGGTTTCCTGTTCCGTGGAATGGCCAAAGATAATCTGCGTAGTGCGATCCTTGTCTCCGCCATCACCTTCGGCGTGGGACACATTGTCAATCTATTCAACACCGCCGATCATTTCGGTGTGTTTTTGCAGATGGCTTATGCCATTGCGGTAGGTTTTCTTTACACCGTCATCGTATACAAGGGCGGCAGCCTGTGGCCGTGTATCGTAAGCCATATGTTCGTCAACGGCAGCAGCGTATTCGCATCGGAACAAGGTTTGTTCAGCAGCCTGGTCGCCACCGTATTCGGGCAGGCAACGCCTATCGCCGTGGAGGCTTGCAGCGCCGCGCTGATCATCGTGATCTCCGGTGGATATGCCCTTTGGCTTTGGAAAAAGGCTTGACCCGATCGGGTCATGCCTTTTTTTACCCGGGCGGATGATATCCGCCCCTACGATATGATGCGAAAAATGTACGATAGAATTCGTAGGGGCGACCTGCGTGTCGCCCGTTAAAATAAAGTGGTTAGCCAATAAATGAAACCATACACCACGCTGGCACTCACACCATACACAATCACAGGGCCTGCTATTGTAAACATCTTTGCACCAACGCCCAGGATGAAGCCCTCTGCTGCTGTCAATATAGGACACAGTGATTTGCAAAAATATTTACATTAAAACAGCAGTGTGGTATAATAAGAAAAAAATAAGAAAGGAGAAGTATATGAAATCTATTTTCACGCAAACGGCAGAGCTTAATATAGCGAGTTCAACTCGCGCTACTTCTTTAAACAATCTCCCTGATTTGATACGTAAACATACTTATTTAGACTACTTATGTACACAAACAGATACCGGTTGTTTTTTGAAGCCTACATTCCGCAATATGCCGTATCGTAATTCTTTTGTCCCTGAAATTGATGTTGTTGTTTCCCATAACAATGCGCAGATCGTTTTGCATATGAGCGGACAACCGGTAAAATCTGTTCGTGTATTTATGGCTATTTGGTTTAGTTTTGCACTGATGATGGAAGTATTTCTCCTTGCCCTGGCAATTACTTCTAATTTGGA
>JAZOBL010000083.1:0-13975 GCA_045595945.1 Faecousia sp. | reverse complement strand
CATCAACGACGTCGCCGAAGAAGTTATTGACTACCTCAACGCGCACGGCGAAAAGGTCGGCCTTGTTAAGGTTCGCCTGTTCCGTCCCTTCTGCGCTGACAAGCTGCTGGCCGCTATCCCCGCTACCGCCAAGAAGATCGCTGTTCTCGACCGCACCAAGGAGCCCGGCTCCCAGGGCGAGCCCCTGTACCAGGATGTTGTCATGGCTCTGGCCAAGGCCGGCAAGAACGATGTCACCGTCATCGGCGGCCGTTACGGCCTGGGCTCCAAGGATACCACTCCCGCCTCCTTCTTCGCCGTTTACGAAGAGCTGGCTAAGGAAGAGCCCAAGCACGAGTTCACTCTGGGCATCGTTGACGACGTTACCCACCTGAGCCTGGACGAGAAGGTCTCCCCCAACACCGCTGCTGAGGGTACCATCGAGTGCAAGTTCTGGGGTCTGGGCGGCGACGGCACTGTCGGTGCTAACAAGAACTCCATCAAGATCATCGGTGACCACACCGGCAAGTACGTACAGGCTTACTTCCAGTACGACTCCAAGAAGACCGGCGGCGTTACTGTTTCCCACCTGCGTTTCGGTGACAAGGCAATTAAGTCTCCTTACTACATCAACAAGGCCGACTTTGTCGCCTGCCACAATCCTTCCTACATCACTAAGGGCTTCAAGATCGTTCAGGATGTGAAACCCGGCGGCGTCTTCCTGATCAACTGCCAGTGGTCTGTAGAGGAGCTGGAGCATCACCTGGATGCCGCTTCCAAGCGCTACATTGCTGAAAACAATATTCAGCTGTACACCATCAACGCCATTGACCTGGCCATCAAGGTTGGCATGGGCAAGCGTACCAACACCATTCTGCAGTCTGCATTCTTCTCCCTGGCAAAGGTTATGCCCGGTGAAGAGGCAATCGGCTACATGAAGGCTGCCGCTGGGGCTTCCTACCTGAAGAAGGGCCGCGACGTGGTTGAAAAGAACTGGGATGCTATCGACGCAGGCGCTACCGCTTATGTGAAGATCGACGTTCCCGCCGCTTGGGCTACCGCTGAGGATGCCAAGGTTGAGCTCAACCTGGAAGGCCCCGCTGCTACTGTTGCAGTTGCCAAGAACATCCTCTCCCCCATGGGCAAGATGAATGGCTACAGCCTGCCTGTTTCCGCCTTCACCGATCTGGAAGACGGTCAGTTCCCCCTGGGCGTTTCCGCATATGAAAAGCGCGGTGTTGCTGTTACCGTTCCCACCTGGGATCAGACCAAGTGTATCCAGTGTAACAACTGTTCTTATGTTTGTCCTCATGCTACCATCCGTCCCTTCGCTCTGACCGAGGAAGAAGCTGCTGCAGCTCCCGCTGCCGCAAAAATCGTTCCTGTAAAGGCCGGCAAGGGCAAGGGTGTCTACAGCTACACCATGGCAATCTCTCCCCTGGATTGTATGGGCTGCGGCGTCTGTGCACAGGTATGTCCTGTCAGCGCTCTGACCATGGTCAACCAAGAAAAGGAGCTGGCACAGCAGGATGTCTTCAACTACGCTGTAGCTAAGGTTGCTCCCAAGTCTGACATGGAAGACAACACCGTCAAGGGCAGCCAGTTCCGCAAGCCTCTGCTTGAGTTCTCCGGCTCTTGCGCCGGTTGTGCCGAAACTGCTTACGCACGCCTGGTCACTCAGCTGTTCGGCGACCGTATGTACATCTCCAATGCTACCGGTTGTTCCTCCATCTGGGGCGGTCCCGCTGCTACCTCTCCCTACACCGTCAACGCTGACGGCCACGGTCCTGCATGGTCCAATTCCCTGTTCGAGGACAACGCTGAGCACGGTCTTGGTATGTACACCGCACAGGCAGTGATCCGTGAGTCCCTGGCCAACAAGGTTCGCACCGTTATGGAAACCACCGCTTGCGACGAGCGCAAGGCCGCTTGCCAGGCTTGGCTGGACACCTTCAACGACGGCGAGGCCAACAAGGCAGCCACTAAGGCTCTGATCGCCAACCTGGAGGCTAAGGTCTGCTGCGATACCGTTAAGGATATCCTGGATAAGAAGGAATATCTGTCCAAGAAGTCCGTCTGGATCTTCGGCGGCGACGGCTGGGCATATGACATCGGCTTCGGCGGTGTTGACCATGTTCTGGCCTCCAATAAGGACGTAAACATCTTCGTATTCGACACCGAGGTTTACTCCAACACCGGCGGACAGGCCTCCAAGGCTTCCAACATCGGCCAGGTTGCACAGTTTGCCGCCTCCGGTAAAGAGACCAAGAAGAAGTCCCTGGCTGAGATCGCTATGTCCTACGGCTATGTCTATGTAGCACAGATCGCCATGGGCGCCAACCAGGCTCAGACTATTAAGGCAATTGCCGAGGCTGAGGCCTACAACGGTCCTTCCCTGATCATTGGCTATGCTCCCTGCGAGATGCACTCCATCAAGGGCGGCATGACCAACTGCCAGAGCGAGATGAAGAAGGCTGTTGAGTGCGGCTACTGGAATCTGTTCCGCTTCGATCCCTCCAAGGAGACCGGGAAGTTCACTCTGGATTCCAAGGCTCCCAAGGACGGCTATCAGGAGTTCCTGATGAACGAAGCCCGCTACGCACGTCTGACCCGTGAGTTCCCCGAGCGTGCAACCGACCTGTTCGCTAAGAACGAGGCCGCTGCCAAGGAGCGTTACGAGCACCTGCTGAAGCTGGTTGAGATGTACAAGGACTAATCCATGAAACAGAATCCGCCCTCGGTTACCGAGGGCGGATTTTTCAAGGAGGACAATATGCTTTGCACAGTTATTGATATTCGTGGCGATTATGCCTATGTAAAATACGATTCATCCAGTGTGATCTCCGAAGTGGCTCTTGCCCTGCTCCCTTTCGGTATTGATGTAGGAGATAGGCTGAAATTCGAGAACTACGAATTCGAAAGAATATAAAAAGATGGTAGACACAGCGGTGTCTACCATCTTTTTATTATAAGAATTATTTTTTCTGTTTTTTCAGAAGCAGCTTAAGCTGGTGTTTTTTCTTGTTATCTTGTCTTTTTTCGCGGAATTTAGAGTTTAGCTCCGGAGGCTGCGGAACAAGCTTCTGCGCATCAACTTCCTTCCGAGACAGTCTGTTACGGGTATGCTCTTGAATAAGTGAATACAAAACAGAAACAATAGGAATCATCAGGAACATGCCGGCAACACCCATCAGTTCACCACCGACAGATACCGCAAGAAGCACCCACATACCGGGAAGTCCAACGGATGTGCCCACAACCTTAGGGTAAATCAAGCTATTTTCGATCTGCTGGATTATTAGGAACATCAATACAAACCATACCGCCAGCATAGGACTCTCAACAAAAATGAAGAATGCGCCAAGAACACAGCCTGTCCACGCACCCACAATGGGAATAAATGCTGTAACAGCGATCAAGACACTGATCAAGGGCATAAAAGGCATTCTGAAAATAGACATTGCAACAGCAAACATCAGACCCAAAATGCACACTTCCACGCACTGTCCGGACAGAAAATTGGAGAAGGTAGAATTGGTCAGTCGGAGCACACGGATAATATAGTCTGCCCTCTTCTCCTTCAAGAATGCATACAGAACCTTTCTGCCCTGTCGTGCCAGTGTCTCCTTTTGGAACAGGCAATATATGGCGAATGCCACACCAATAACAAAATTAAAGACCGCAGCAAATGCGCTGCCCACCGCGGAGACGGCACCACCAATAATAGTACTGACGCCGTTTTTCAACATGGATAATCCCTCTTGAATGAGAGATTCTAAGTTACTATTTTCCAGATTCGTATTCGCTTTCAGCCACTCTTTCAGTTCCGGATTGTGGCTCAGGATCTCTAAAGCCCAGGCTTTCGTCTCCAAATAAAATTCATTTACACTCGGGACCAAGGAATTAACGGTATTGATTATTTGGGGGATAAGCAGCCAAATCACCGCAGTAATGACCAGTAAAACGATGATGAATGTCAAAATAACCGCAATTGCGCGCCGAAAACCAAACTTATTGATTTTTCTCAAAAAGCCATTTTCCATTGCCCGCATAGGTACATTGAAAATAAATGCTAAAACACCGCCAAGCACAAACGGCTTCAAGACACCGGAAATTGCGCCAAAGATGCTCTGCACACGGGCCGGCTCATGGAGTAGCCAATATACAACAATACAAGCGATTACACCGAGAAAAATTCTTCTTAATGTCTTCTTATCCACTTGAATCACGGAATCCTCCCCCTTTCTTAGTCCAGTATAGCATTGTATTATGTAGAAATTATGAATAATTAAATGTCTCTTACCATTTTAGCGAGTTCTTCTCCCTGTGTCAAGAAGGTATATTTCCCATTCGTTACACATAAGGTTACCACGGTAGGATAACGCAGGGAGGGATCTGTATGGCAGATACAATAGAGGACCGAGCCTGTGAACTGGCTACATACATCATTGAAACAGGAGCTACCGTCCGTGCTGCCGCGCAGCACTTCGGTATTTCTAAATCTACGGTTCACAAAGACCTTTCCCAGAGATTGCCCCAATATAACAAATACCTATATCATCAGGTGCGCCGGGTTCTGGATCTGAATAAGGCACAGCGTCATATCCGCGGCGGATTGGCAACAAAGGAAAAATACAAAAATGCACTTTCCCATGAATCAACGCAAGGCCACCATTGATGGTGGCCTTGCGTAATTTTACCATTACAGATCATCCGCATCCTGAACCGGCTTTTCATAGGGATCTGCGGGGCGTCCTGTATAGCTTCCCTGCGGATCCGTCGCGATTTTCTCTTTCTTTTTCATTACATCACCCCATCAGAAATAGATTACCCTATTTATTAAAACCTACTATAGCAAAATTCTGCCGAGTATGCTATAATTTTTACATAGGAGTGATGTTTGTGTTTGAAATCACATTGATCGCAATGGGTAAATTAAAAGAAAAATTTTACCTGTCTGCCGCCGCTGAGTACGAAAAACGGATGAAAGGGTACTGTCATTTCCGTTTGATCGAATTGCCGGAGGTATATCTGCCGGAGAATCCCTCCCCTGCCGAAATTTCCGCGGGTCTTGAAAAAGAAGCGGATATCATCTTTACCAAGATCCCAAAAGGCGCCTGGTTCTGTGTTTTGACACCGGAAGGAAAACTACTGCCGTCAGAGCAGCTGGCTGAGAAAATGAGGGAAATCAAACTCACCGGAAAGAGCAGCGCCTGTTTTTTAATTGGCTCGTCATTTGGTATGGCGCGGCGCGTCAAGGATAAAGCTGACTTTATGCTCTCCATGAGCCCCATGACATTCCCACATCATTTAGCCAGAATCATGGTTTTGGAACAGCTTTATCGCTCCGAGGCCATTCAAGCGGGCAGCAAATATCATAAGTAAAAGCCGGCTCATTAGAGCCGGCTTTTATCAAAATTCACCGCCTGCATACATCACAGCAGACAGTGCGCAAAGCGGTGCCGTTTCACAACGCAGGATACGCTTTCCCAGGGTGCAAATCCGCAACCCTGTGTCTTTTGCCAGCTCCACTTCCCGCGGCTCCAGGCCGCCCTCCGGGCCTGTCATGAGGCTTACTGTTGTATATGTCTGACTTTCCAACGCCATACGCAAGGTGGTAGCGCGCTCATTCTCATAGAACAGAATGGGCAAGTCCGCAGTTGCTGCCCTTTCCAAAGCTTTCGGGTAGCTTTCTACAGTCAGAACCTGTGGGATCCTGCCTCTGCCGGACTGTTCTGCAGCCGAAGCAGCAATCTTCTGCCAGCGTTCCAGTTTCTTTTTCAAACTCTTGTCGTCAGGCCGGGAGACACAGCGGGCGCTTGGGAAAGCAACGATCTCATTTGCACCCAGTTCCGTTGCTTTTTGGATCACATGCTCCAGCTTATCCCCTTTGGAAAAGGCCATATAGACACTAACCTGTACCTGTGCCTCCGAGGTTGCCTCACAGCGACTGTTAACCACAAGGCTGATCTGACCGGCACTCACATCGCTGACCGTGCATACACATTCGTTGCCGTTACCGTCGCAGACCAACACCGGCTCCCCGTTTTTCAGGCGAAGCACCTTAGCGTGGGTAGCGTTCTCTCCGGTGAGCACCATGAATTCTGCCTGCATCTGCTCAGGTTCTACAAAAAATCGCGTCATTGGGTTCAGCCTCCCTCGTTTTTACAGTATACCACAGATAGTATCCAAAAACAACATTTATCTGCCGGCACATTTTTCAAAAGCTCTTTCGAGTCCCACCTCAGTCCATAAAAATTGGGCCGTACATAAGGGACAGCCCAATTTTTGATGTGATTGTTCTTATAGAACTTATCAAAAAATGCCCGTACCAACACTTTTCAGGCTCGGACATATTTGAATTTAATCCACATCCATACTGGATGCGTCTCAAATTCAAGGGACTCTCCCACGCCCTATAAAACAGTCCACCGGACTGTTTTATACCTTCGCTTCGCTCAGGCCGGGCTTTCGAGTCCCATCTCGAGCATTAAAAAATCCGAATGCCCAAAAGGGCACTCGGATTTTTTGGTGCGAGAGATGGGACTCGAACCCACACGGCGAAGCCACACGCACCTCAAACGTGCTTGTCTACCATTCCAACACTCTCGCGAACGCTTGGTTATTATAACGCGGGTAGTATATTTTGTCAATGGTTTTTTCCTGTTTATATACCGATCAAAAGCCTTCCTGTCTTCTTTGTTTGCGCATTTCCTTTCGTTTTAGAGCAGCCTCGTACTCCCGTCGTTCTTCCTCTGTTTCCAGAATCAGCTCCGGAACTTCCACGGTTGCCCCTGTGGTGTCAATAGCAACCATATCGATATAGGCCCGGTTAATCATGCTGCGTTTCCCGTCCAGCGCTTCCACATAGGTATCCACCAATATCTCCATGGAGGAACGGCCTACGCAGGTAACCTTTCCGACCAGCACGATCATATCTCCTTCGAATGCTGGAGCTTTGAACTGCAGATTGTCAATCGCAGCAGTAGTCACATAGGAATTGGAATGTCTTCCAGCAACGATCCCTGCCAGCTCATCGATCCAAGCCAGAAGCTGGCCGCCAAAGAGTCTGCCATAGGGATTTAGATGGGTGGCACGGATCAAATACTGTTGCACTGTCTTTGAATCTTCTACTCTTTTGGTAGGTCTCATAATCTGGTTCCTTTCTCTGCCTCGTTTTCTTCATGATATCAAATAATATGAACTTTTACAATCGTTATCTTTCCGAAAAGGATGGTAATATTTGTATTTGTGTGTTATACTGTTTGAAACAATACGGAAAGAAGGAATTACAATGCAATTAACAGATGGGCGTCCTGCAGACTGCAACGGCAGACTGGAAAAAGAGATTCGGGTATACGATTTGCTGGATTCTCTGCATGTCCCCTATCAACGGGTGGATCATCAGGAAGCTATGACTATGGAGGCTTGCGCTGAAATCGATCTTGTACTGGACGCTACCGTATGCAAAAATCTGCTTCTGTGCAATCGCCAGAAGACAAACTTCTACTTGCTATTGATGCCAGGTGACAAGGTGTTTATGACTAAAGAACTGTCTGCCCAGCTGGGGGTCTCCCGATTAAGCTTCGCCGATCCGGAGCACATGTTGGAGTATTTGGATATCACTCCCGGCTCTTTAAGCGTACTGGGACTTATGAATGATCACGGCCACCATGTACAGCTGCTAATCGATGAAGATGTTCTTAAAGGTGAGTTCATCGGTGTCCATCCCTGTATCAACACCTCCAGCCTGCGGCTGAGGACCGCTGATCTGATGCAGACCATCATTCCTGCTATGGAACACACACCCATCATCGTTCACCTTACTTAAGGATTCCCCCGGTTCTAAAGAACCGGGGGATTTCATTATTGAATAGCTGCGATGATTTCTGAGGCATCCTCCAGCACCAGATGTGGCTTGTCTTCCGAAGCGGCAAGAATTTCTCTTGTGGTTTCCCCGCTGAGCACCAGGATTCCGGTAATGCCGGCATTGAGTCCGGACTTCACATCTGTGTAGATCCGATCGCCTACCACTGCTGTTTCTTCCTTGCTATAGCCATGTTCTGCCATGGCCAGCTCCGGCATCAAGGGACTGGGCTTTCCAATAACCACCGGGCGCTTGCCAGTGGCATTGAAAATCATATCGCAGACGCTGCCGCAATCCGGCACACTGCCAAACTCAGTAGGACACACATAGTCTGGATTCGTGGCAATATAGGGGATATTCTCACGGGTCAGCAGAAGACGGCTCACATCCTCCAGCTTTTGGAAGGTCAGTTCCGTATCAAACCCCATGACAATGCAATCCACATCCTCCAGAGTTTCCGTGACAGCAAAGCCCTCCCGCTCCAGTTCCTTCTTCAGGGATCTTGTGCCGCATACATACAGCCTGTGGTTGGGAAAATGCTTTTTCAGATAGTAAGCCGTAGCCTGTGATGAGGTAATAAAATCCTCTCTGGTGGCTTCAATGCCAAGATTTTTCAGCTTCAGTATATAATCCTCTACACTTTTGGAGGAATTATTGGTCATGAACAGATACCGCCTGCCGGTCCTTTTCAGCGTATCCAGCAGTTCCAGCGTAAAATCATATAACCGGTTTCCCAGGTAAAGCGTACCGTCCATGTCAAACAAGTACAGCTTTTTGCTCCTAAGCAGTTCGTTCTTATCCATACATACCTCTTACAGCAGTTCGCTCAATTCATCCAGTATGCCCAGGTCCCAGGCAAGACGGGACAACACATATTTATCCCGGATATCCTTGGTCGCTTTGAAAGTCAACCTAGCGGTGGCAGAATCCACACCTATGGTTTGCAAATCATGAGAAATACCGATGGTATTCAGGATATCACCAAGCTTCTCTGCAGAGGGCAATTCCTCGTCCAGTATCTTACAGATCGCATCCCAGTTTCTCTCAATCAGAGCATAGCGTGCAGGATGGGTAGCCTTATTGTACTTCTGCTCCCGGGCCTCCTGCGCAATCATGGTCTCAGCACTATTGCCGAGAAATGTCCGCAGCTGCCTGTTCCAATCATCCGGGTCAAACAATGCCACATAGTCTGCTGCCTTTTGCGCATCAGGTGTCATTTTCCGTACACGGTCATACAGCTTAGCAGCCTGCAAGCTGCCCATAGCGCATTGAATTCCATGCAGATCCACCTGGGTTCCAAACTCCAAGCCTCGCATATCCCATACATGGGAGAAATAATGCTCCACACCGGAGGCGGGACGGGAAACACCGGCATACGCCATGGCAACACCACCAATCACAAGACCCTCGAACACAGCTTCAATGGCCTCATCCTCCCGTTTCAGGAGACCTTCTGCATGATCCACACACTTTTTTAACGCCTCACGAATCAACTGCGCCACCCGTTCGCAGTAGTACTCACCGGTAATCAAATGGGCGATCCGCCACTCGGCAATACTCACATATTTGGCCAGCATATCCCCAAGGCCGGCTTTGAGCATATGCTCCGGTGCGTGTTTCAGGACATCTACATCCCCGATAATTACATCCGCACAGCGGCTATTCAAAGATACCTTCAAGCCGTCCATGGACATGGACGACGTAGCCGAAGCATATCCGTCCATAGAGGGTGCAGTGCCAACAATAATGTATTTCCGACCGGATATATTACTGAGGATCTTGCCAATATCATTGATCACGCCGGAGCCCACGCCGATGATCAAGTCGCAGGAATTGTTAAAATGCATGAATGCAGAGCCAACCGCCTGCTCATCCGGCTCCAGTGCCGTCTGCGGAAAGACATATTTGGAATATGCGATCCCATGCGCATCTAAAATCCTACAGACCTGCTCACCTGCAGCGGCATATGTATTGCAGTCACACAGAATAAAGGGATTTGTTGCGTTATACTTTTTAATAAAGTCCGGCAGCTGCTGAACTACGCCCTTACCGATCACAACTGCGTCGATGGCCACTTCATGGGTCTTTCCACAGTCGCACAACGCAGAACCAAGATAATTTTTCATTCTGTTCCCTCCGCTCGTTCGGTTGATTTACTTCCTGTTTTATGGTATTATCATACTAAGTAATGACCAAAATGTCAAACCTGGAGGATGCAAAATGGCAACCATAACAATTATCGGCTCCGGCATGATGGGATCTGCCCTGGCCTTCCCTGCACGGGATAACGGAAATACTGTCCGTCTGGTGGGTACACCCTTGGATCGGCAGATCATTGAAAGCTGCAAAGCTACCGGCAAACACCCCAAATTACCCTTACCTTTTCCGGCAGGTGTGGAATACTATCAGATAGAACAGCTGAACGACGCGCTGATTGGTGCTGACATGGTCATCGGCGGTGTCAGCAGCTTTGGCGTGGAATGGTTTTCTGAAGAAATCCTTCCGGTTCTGCCCGATGGCATGAAGGTACTCACCGTTACTAAGGGACTCATGGATACGGAAGACGGGAGACTGATCACCTATCTGGATGTGTGGCAAAAAAAGCTGGACGCTATTGGTAAGCACCTTTCTATGAATGCTGTGGGCGGTCCTTGCACCAGTTATGAACTGGTGCAGCATGACCAGACAGAGGTTGCTTTCTGCGGTAGCTGTATGGAAGACCTGAAATGGCTCAAGTCCGTAATGCAGACAGAATATTACCACATCAGTCTGTCTCAGGATATTGTGGGTATTGAAAGTGCCGTAGCCCTGAAAAACGGCTACGCCCTGGGTGTTGCCCTGACTGTAGGCTTGAATCAGAGAGTCTTCGGCCTGGACAGCGAGCTGCACTACAATTCCCAGGCGGCGGTGTTTGGTCAAGCCGTGCGGGAAATGTCCAAATTGCTGGCTTTCCAGAACGCCCCGGACCTGAACAACCTTGCTGTGGGTATTGGGGATCTGTATGTGACTGTGTACGGTGGACGCACCCGGTTGATCGGCATTCTGCTGGGTAGGGGCATGGGGATCGACGAAGCCCGTCAGGAGCTTAACGGTGTCACGCTGGAATCTCTCGTAGTTGCCGCGCGGGTTGCCAAGGTGATCCGACAGAACATCACCTCCGGTGTGCTGAATGCACGGGATTTCCCTTTGTTGCTGCACATCGATGAAATCATTACCGACAAGCTTGCTGTCAACATTCCATGGGAATCCTTTACTTTTTGATCTGTAACCATTTTTCATATAATCGCTATACTATATTTTGAGACTGATAAGAGAGAAGGAAACATAATGGCATCACTGCGCCTGTCCCGCCAGCGGGATGTGGACATGACCCACGGCAATATCATTGGACATATTATTCGCTTTGCGCTGCCGTTGTTAATCGGCAATCTGTTTCAGCAACTGTACAACACGGTAGACACCTGGGTGGTAGGAAACTACGTCAGCAACGAGGCGTTTTCCGCTGTTGGCGCAGTTGCACCGATTGTAAATATGCTCATTGGCGCTTTCTCCGGACTTGCCTCCGGCGCCGGTGTCGTCATCAGCCAGTACTATGGTGCAGGAAGAAAAGATAAAGTGCAAGAGGCAGTACATACTGCAATACTAATGACTCTTGCATTATCAGTCCTGTTTACTGCGGTCGGTCTGTTGTTGACACCCGTCATGTTGGACTTCATGGATCTGCATGTGAATGCTGTGGATGAGGCTACTACCTATCTGACCATTTACTTCTCCGGAATGATCGGTCTTATGTTCTATAATATGGGCGCCGGTATTCTCCGGGCAGTTGGCGACTCTAAGCGACCCTTCTATTTCCTTGTTGTCTGCGCCGTTATGAACACGATCCTGGATTTAGTGTTCGTTCTGCTCTTCCAAATGGGCGTAGAGGGCGTTGCGTTGGCCACCATCATTTCCCAGCTTGTTTCTGCGGTGCTTGTTATTATTCTTCTGCTTCGCACAAAGTCCTGCGTAAAACTGATTCCAGGCAAATTGAAATTCCACTGGGCAATTCTGAAAAAGATCCTGTCTGTAGGCATCCCTGCTGCACTGCAAATGGCAGTGACTGCCTTCTCCAATGTGTTTGTCCAGTCTTATATCACCCATTTTGATATCGGCGCACCCTCCCCTGACTATATGTCCGGTTGGACGGCTTATCTGAAGGTTGATCAGATACTTTTCCTGCCTATGCAATCTGTCTCTTTAGCAATCACAACCTTTGTGGGACAGAACCTGGGGAGCAAACAGCCGGACCGTGCTGCAAAGGGTGTTCGACAAGCTCTGCTTGTATCTCTGTGCGCCACTGTAATCATAATGATCCCCGTGTTGATCTTTGCCCCCTATATCGTCGGATTTTTGAACAGCAAACCAGAAGTCGTCGTCAACGGAACCATGTTCTTGCGGTGGCAGACTCCCTTCTATTTGCTGTGCTGCTTCAATCAGATCTACGCCGGCGCACTTCGGGGTGCAGGAAACAGCCGTGCGCCTATGCTGCTGATGCTCAGCTCTTTTGTGCTGTTCCGTCAGGTATACCTGTTCTGTATGTCCAGAATCTGCAATGAGATCATCCCCATTATTATGGGTTACCCGGCCGGCTGGCTGCTGTGCAGTGCGCTCACAGCGATTTACTATCATAAGACCACATTAAACAAAACCAAGCTTGTAGAAGATGGTTAACAGACAATCCCCCTTTTCGTAGGGGGATTGACTTTGTGCGTTTTCTGTCACATAATGATAACCAGGATAAACTAAAGGAAGTGGCATCTTGCAAAAGAAACAAAATACCCTCACAGAGGGTTCCATTTGGAAGGGCATGATTCAATTTGCCCTACCGATTTTACTGGGCAACATTTTCCAGCAGCTGTATAACACCGTTGACTCTTGGGTGGTGGGCAACTATCTGGGGGACGACGCGCTGGCAGCTGTCAGCTCCTCAGGCAGCTTAATTTTTATGATGATCGGCTTTTTTAACGGTCTGGCTATGGGCGCTGGTATCATCATTGCCCGGTATTACGGTGCAAAAGACTATACCGCTATGCAGGAAGCCATTCAAACCAATGTGGCGTTCGGCTTGCTCTGTGGGCTCATTCTAACGGTAATCGGTGTGGCTCTCAGCCCTACGATCCTTCACTGGATGGGCACACCGGAGGATGTATTCCCTCAATCTGTTTCCTATTTTCGTTTTTACTTCGCCGGCGCTATCTTCACCGTTATGTATAATATTTTTGTGGGTATTTTGCATGCGGTGGGCGACAGCAAGCATCCACTGTACTATTTGATGGTCTCCAGTACTGTAAATGTAGTATTGGACTTGATTTTTGTAGGTGTGTTCCGATTTGGTGTTGGCTCTGCTGCCCTGGCAACCACCGTCTCCCAGGGTATCAGTGCCCTGCTGTGCTATCTGCGACTGACACGCTGTCAAGAGGTATACCGTCTTAACTGGCGAAAGATCCGTTTCCACTTCAGGAGTCTGAAACTGATCGTGCAATACGGATTGCCCTCGGCGATTCAAAATTCTGTCATTGCACTGGCTAATCTTGTGGTGCAAACCAATATCAACAGCTTCGGTAAGGCTGCTATGGCAGGCTGCGGCTCGTATTCCAAGCTGGAGGGCTTCGCTTTTCTGCCTGTCACCTGTTTTGCGCAGTCCCTGTCCACCTTTGTTGGACAGAATTTGGGTGCAAAGCAGCATGATCGCGTCAAGAAAGGTGTGGTCTTTGGAATCCTATGCTCCACAGTTATGGCGGAAATCATCGGTGTTATTTTCTACCGGTTTGCGCCCCAGCTGATCAGCCTTTTTAACAAGTCTCCTGAGGTGATCAGCTTCGGTGTCATGCACATGCGAACCATCTGTCTGTTCTTCTGCCTGCTTGCCCTCTCTCATTGTATCGCAGGCATTCTGCGGGGTGCTGGCAAGGCAAGCGTTCCCATGATCGTTATGCTCAGCTGCTGGTGTGTAATCCGTGTTATCTATATTTCTATCGCAGTAGAGCAGGTCAACCGGTTAACAACCGTTTCCTGGGCATATCCCATCACCTGGGCCTGCAGTTCCCTGGTGTTTCTTATCTACTTCCTAAAGGCAGACTGGATTCA
>JAZOBL010000082.1:0-5186 GCA_045595945.1 Faecousia sp. | reverse complement strand
GATAGAAACCGTACCAACGAGGACGGGCTGACCCTTGTCGTGGCATTCCTTGATCTGCTTGATGATGGCCGCTTCCTTGCCGTTTCTGGTACGGAAGACGGAGTCCGGATGGTCCACGCGGATCATCGGCTTGTTGGTGGGAACTTCGACAACGTCGAGGCTGTAGATTTCACGGAATTCGTTTTCTTCGGACAGCGCGGTACCGGTCATGCCGGACAGCTTGTCGTACATACGGAAGTAATTCTGGAAGGTAATGGTAGCAATGGTGCGGTTTTCACGCTGAATCTGGACGTGTTCCTTGGCTTCGATTGCCTGATGGAGACCGTCGGAGAAGCGGCGGCCGGGCATGAGACGACCGGTGAAGGAGTCAACGATGATGACTTCGTTGTCCTTGACGACGTAGTCGGTGTCGAGGCTCATGGTACCGTGCGCCTTGATTGCCTGATAAACGTGGTGGTTGATTTCGGCGTTTTCCGGATCGGCGAAGTTTTCGATTCCGAAATACTTTTCCGCCTTGGCGATACCCTCAGCAGTCAGAGAAACGGTGCGGCTCTTTTCGTCCACGAAATAGTCGCAGTCGTAATTGTCATGAACTTCCTTGTCCTCAGTCTTGGCAAAGACCTTTTTCCGCAGGGTGGACACAAAGTAGTCCGCCATTTCATAGAGCTTACTGGATTCCTCGCCCTTGCCGGAGATGATCAGGGGCGTCCGGGCTTCGTCGATAAGGATGGAGTCCACCTCGTCCACGATGGCAAAGGCATGTCCCCGCTGGACAAGCTCCGACTTGTAGGTAGCCATATTGTCCCGCAGGTAGTCAAAGCCCAGCTCGTTATTGGTGCAGTAGGTGATGTCCGCGGCGTAAGCTTCCCGGCGCTGGGCAGGCTTCATTCCCGGCACCACCAGACCTACGGACAGACCCATAAACTTATAGACCTTGCCCATCCACTGGGAGTCACGGGTGGCAAGATAATCGTTGACGGTAACCACATGGACGCCCCGGCCGGTGAGGGCATTTAAGTAGCAGGGCAAAATGGCGACCAGGGTCTTGCCTTCGCCGGTCTTCATCTCGGCGATGCGGCCCTGATGGAGCACGATGCCACCGATCAGCTGCACCGGGTAGGGCTTCATGCCCAGCACCCGCCAGGCCGCCTCCCGGATTGCCGCAAAAGCCTCTGGTAGAATGTCTTCCAGGGTCTCTCCCTGAGAAAGTCTCTGCTTAAACTCGTCGGTCTTGGCCCGGAGCTGCTCCTGGGTCAGGGCGGCGTAGGTTTCTTCCAGGGCTAAAATTTTATCCACAATGGGCTGGATCTTCTTGATCTCCCGGTCAGAGCGGGTGCCAAACAGCTTGGTAAGTAATCCCATATCGGTCTCCTTTTGCGAATTCGGGTATATTTTTTTCATTATAACACACCCGATGGCAAAATAATAGACAAAATTGTAAACAAGCAAAAATGCACCGCCTCAGCGGTGCATTTTTATTTTTCTTATTTTGCCGCTTTTACCAGACGGCGTTCTTCCTTGGTCTTGCAGTACTTTTCCAGCACGGGAACCAGCAGGATGCACACGAAGATCCCGGTGAAGCCGCCGTTGTACAGGCAGAAACCCCCGTGGAGGTTGGGCACGATGGTGACGATGGCATAGTGGATCATGGCGCCCACAAAGCTATACTGCCAGCCGTACTTGTCGGTAATGGGGCTCAGGCCGTTGGCGTAGCACAGGCCTACGCAGATAGCCGCCGCATTGATCGGCAGGGAGAACTCTCCGCCCAGGAAAGAAGAGACATGCTTGGCGGCAAAGGATGCCACCACATAGCCCGCCATAATGGGCCACACATTGGTGGGACGGGATCCGGAGTTGCAGGTGCAGAGCATACAGAAGATCAGGCCCAAGACCACGCCGTTAAAGTTGGCGCCGATGGCATTGTAGTAGGCCAGAATGAACAGGCCGTATACGCCCACATTCATCAAAAACACGCCGTTTCCGCAAGCGCCGGAGACACTTGCCACCTGGTTGGGGTTCTTCAGCAGCTGCCAGTAGTCCTTCGCGCCGCCCATCAGCAGCGCCAGCACCACACACAGGCCGAACAGGGCGCCGCAGAACACATTGACGATGGTTGCATTGGCAAGGGCCACATCTCCCACCGCCCCGGGCAGGGCGATGCCGGGCGCTTTGTAGAAAATGGCGTTCAGCAGGAATGCTGCCATACCCACAGGCAGGGCGGCAGAGTACAGGTTCATACCCTTATGCACATTGGGAGAGTGGGGCAGACCCGCAGGGATCACAACACCTGCGATCAGACCCGCAATCAACGCCATACCCAGACCCAGCAGGTTGAAGCCGATGGTCTCGGCGTGGGGATACCGCACCAGCATATCGGAAATGAAGGGCGCTACGCCGGTAGTAAACAGGGCGGCGTTTACCGTTGCGCCCAGCTTCTGCTTCTTCAGCAGGGCAAACAGAGCCGTGCCCAGCATAGTGGGCCACATATTCACAATGTTGATGCCCCAGGAACAGAAGCCCAGGGTCAGCAGGAAGGCCAGAGTGGACACATTATTGACCACTGCGCCGGTAACACAGAACAAAACGGTGCAGATCGCGGCCACCAGACCCATATTCA
This sequence comes from Faecousia sp., assembly GCA_045595945.1. Taxonomy (GTDB): domain Bacteria; phylum Bacillota; class Clostridia; order Oscillospirales; family Oscillospiraceae; genus Faecousia. Next base: position 2,569 of record JAZOBL010000082.1, on the reverse strand, counting down.
GGAAGGTAGCGGCAAAGCCGCCTACGGAAAAGAAGTTGGTGGATAGCTTGGTGGGATTGCTGATAATCTTCCACAGGCCGGTCAGCATATCCTTCCGGTCGGGCATACAGACAGCAGCCACTAGAAAACACAGGGAAACAAAGGCGAAAAACAGCTTCAAAAAGCTGCTCTCCGGCAGGGTTTTTAATTTTTTCATCACAATGCTCCTCTTTATTAAAAATGGGCAATCCGATCCCTTTGCAAAATCGGATTGCCCAGACGGTCGGCATAAACTCCTCTGTACTCCACCGCAGTGCTCTGCGTTTATCCGTCAGTCGTACAGGGAAAATCGGTATTAGATCTTTTCAGCAGCCTCCACCACGTGCTTCATCAGCACGGAGGTGGTCACTGCGCCCACGCCGCCGGGGACGGGGGTAATGGCTTCAACAATGGGCTCAACCTCGTCGAAAATAGCGTCGCCGGACATACCGCCCTTGCCCTTGGAGGTGATCTTTTCAGCATCCCAGTTCATGGAAACGTCAATGACCACCTGGCCGGGACGGACATAGTCCTTGGTCAGGCTCTTCAGCACGCCGGCTGCGGAAACGATAATGTCCGCGTTCTTGCAAACTTCCGCGGTGTTGACGGTACGGGTGTGGCAGATGGTGACGGTGGCGTTCTTGGCCATCAGCATCATCGCTGCGGGCTTGCCAACCACCAGAGAGCGGCCGATGACCACTGCCGTTTTGCCCTTGCAGTCGATGCCGTAGTGATCCAGGATCTCCATGCAGGCTGCGGGGGTGCAGGGTGCGTAGCCCAGATCCTGGCCCTCGAACACACCGGCGTTGGACATATGGGTCATGGAGTCCACGTCTTTGCGGGGTGCCAGACGGTTGCAGATCTCGTCCTGGTCTGCCTTTAGGTGCTTGGGCAGAGGACGGAACATCAGCACGCCGTGAATGGAATCGTCGGCATTGACCTGATCGATCACAGCCAGAACCTCTTCCTTGGTAGCGGTCTCGGGCAGAACAAAGTTCTTAACCGCAACGCCCACTTCCTCAGCGCGCTTGGTAGCGCCCTTTTCGTAGGACAGGTCGGAGGGGTTCTCGCCCAGACGGACGATACCCAGAGTGGGCACAACGCCCTTTTCCTTCAAAGCAGCGGTCCGTGCCTGCAGAGCAGCCACCAGCGCCTCGTTTACTTCTTTGCCAAGCAGTCTCTTAGCCATAGTAAAATACTCCTTCATTATATATCGTTTATAAAGTCAGCACACAAAGGCCCCCTTGTGCAAAGGGGGCTGTCACCGCTATGCGGTGACTGGGGGATTGTCTTTACAACCCCTCCGTCAAAAATCAAAGATTTTTGCCACCTCCCCTTGCACAGGGGAGGCTTTTTTCAAAAAACGCCCTTGCCGCTCAAACGCCAAAGCCGGCCTTGACGGTATTGAAGATCTCGTCGGCCATAGCGCAGTACTTGTCCATCATGCCCAAAGCCTTGGCGTTCATGGCCTCGGCAGTCTCCCGGTTCTTCAGGGTCTTGGTGTTGATGAACACATTCAAAGAAGCAGCCTGCAGAGCGGCCTTGCAGCACACAGCGCCGCAGCCGGCATCGGATACAGCCAGGCGGCTGCCCTTAGCGGCAAAGACGGCAATGTACTCAATGGCCTGGCAGCACAGCTCCATGATCTTCATGGGGGTGGAGCAGGCGATGAGGGTCGCCTCTTCCATCACTGCGTCCCGGTTGGGATCGTCCTTGGGGATGCCGTAGGCCTTGGCCAGAGGAAGGAAGTTGACCTCGTCAGCCTCCACCTGATCCAGCAGCTCCTTCTGCAGGGCGTCGCACTTGGCCTTCAGGTCGATGATCTCAGCCTCCACCTCGGCATACTTCTTCTTGCCCACGGTGAGGCTGCCCACCATGTTGCCCAGAGCAGTACCGATCGCGCCTACCAGAGCGGCAGCGCCGCCGCCGCCGGGAGCGGGGGCATCGGAAGCCAGCACTTCCACAAACTTGCGGCAGGTTTCCATTGTCATATCCATAGTGATATTTTCTCCTTTATCTTGGGTAAGGGGCGCAGAGCCTGCGCCCCTATCAATTTTAGAACAAACCGCTAACCTTGCCGGTCTCGGTGTCCACGTCAACACGGCGGTAGGCGGGGTCAGCCGCAGTACCGGGCATCATGGAGATGGTACCGGCCATGGGGCACAGGAACTTGGCGCCGCCGTACTCCAGAATGTCACGGATGGTCAGCTTCCAGCCGGTGGGTACGCCCTTCTTGGTGGGATCGTCAGACAGGGACAGGTGGGTCTTAACCATCATGGTGCAGTAGTCGGCGTACTTGGGATCGGACTCAAAGCGCTCTGCCTTCTCCGTTGCCAGAGGCAGCCAGGTGACGCCGTCTGCACCGTACACTTCCTTAGCGATCAGCTCAACGCGCTGACGCAGAGGCATCTCCAGATCGTACAGGAACTTGACTTCGTTCTTGTCCTCGCAAGCCTCGACAACAACCTGTGCCAGCTCAGCAGCGCCTTCGCCGCCGTAACGCCAGTGGTTAGACTCAGCGCAACGAACGCCGCGCTCTGCACACATCTTC
>JAZOBL010000081.1:0-7115 GCA_045595945.1 Faecousia sp. | reverse complement strand
GTGAAGACGATCTTACCGGCAGCAGCGCCGGGGGATGCGGGCAGAGCCTTGCCGATGGGGGTAGCGGCCTTCAGTGCCTTGGTATCGAACTGGGGATGGAGCAGAGTGTCCAGGTTCCGGGGATCGATCATGGCAACAGCCTTCTTCTCATCGATCATGCCCTCGTCCACCAGGTCGCAGGCGATCTTCAGAGCAGCGGGAGCGGTACGCTTGCCGTTACGGGTCTGCAGCATGTACAGCTTGCCGTTCTCAACGGTGAACTCCATGTCCTGCATATCCCGGTAGTGGTCCTCCAGGATTGCGCAGACCTTCTGGAACTGAGCAAATGCCTCGGGGAACTTGTCCGCCATCTCGGAGATGGGCATAGGAGTCCGGACGCCGGCCACCACGTCTTCGCCCTGCGCATTGGTCAGGAACTCACCCATCAGACCCTTAGCGCCGGTGGCGGGGTCACGGGTAAAGGCAACGCCGGTGCCGCAGTCATCGCCCATGTTACCAAAGGCCATGGACTGGACGTTAACGGCAGTACCCCAGGAGTAGGGGATATCGTTCTCTCGGCGGTAGATGTTTGCACGGGGGTTGTCCCAGGAACGGAACACGGCCTTCACGGCGCCCATCAGCTGCTCCTTAGGATCGGAGGGGAAGTCATCGCCGATCTTGTTCTTGTACTCAGCCTTGAACTGGTTTGCCAGCTCCTTCAGATCCTCAGCAGTCAGCTCAACGTCCTGCACGACACCCTTCTTTTCCTTCATTTCGTCGATAAGGACTTCAAAGTACTTCTTACCGACTTCCATAACCACGTCGGAGTACATCTGAATGAAACGGCGATAGCAGTCGTATGCCCAGCGGGGGTTGCCGGACTTGGCTGCCAGAACCTCAACCACCTCTTCGTTCAGACCCAGGTTCAGGATAGTGTCCATCATGCCAGGCATGGAAGCGCGGGCGCCGGAACGGACGGAGACCAGCAGGGGGTTCTCCTTATCACCGAACTTCTTGCCGGTGATGGCTTCCAGCTTTTCTACATACTCCATGATCTCAGCCTGAATGCTGTCGTTGATCATGCGGCCGTCTTCGTAATACTGTGTGCAGGCTTCGGTAGAGATAGTGAAGCCCTGAGGAACAGGCAGACCGATGTTGGTCATCTCTGCCAGGTTTGCGCCTTTACCGCCCAGCAGTTCCCGCATGGAACCGTTGCCTTCGGTAAACAGGTAAACATACTTGTGAGACATTGAAATACCCCTTTCAATCATTGTAGGCGGCTCTTGCCGCCAAATTTTACTTCTTTTTTGCAGAATTTCCATAATGCGCATATAGTATAGCACACGCTTCGAAAAAAGTAAACCTTTTTGCAATGAAAATTGCATTTTTTTCCTGTTTTCCTGGTTTCTGCTGTAACTATAGGAAATGCATATTCACCATCCGGATAACGCCGTAAGATAAGAGCTGTTTTCTTTATGCAAAAATGCGGAGGGGCAAACACCCTTCCGCATCTTCTGATTCATCTTACAGTCTCTCTGCCAGCTGGCGGAGCATTTGGGGAAGCTCGGCTGGGGTATGGCAGAAATGCTTGCCCCCGTGCTCCCGGATGCAGGCTTCATCCCGGAAGCCCCACAGCACACTCAGGCAGGGTGCCCCTGCGTTACCGGCGGTGATCACATCCACCTCGCTGTCGCCTACATAGACGCATTTTCCCACGCCGATGGCCTCCATAGCCCGGAAAAGCATATCTGGCGCAGGCTTTCTGGGACAATCGCCGTTTTCTCCCAAGGCATAGATGTCGCTGCCGAAGTACTCCTTCACCAAAGGCTTGGTGGCCCGGTCCGGCTTATTGGAGACCACTGCCACGGGAAATTCCCGTTTGATTTCCGCCAGCGCCTCCAAGATCCCGTCATAGGGGCGGGTCTTGATCTGGGAGTGCGTGCCGTAATACTCCTGATAATAGGCAAGCGCCGTCTCCAGAGCAGGATCCGTGTCCAGTCCCGGCAGTGACAGCCGAATCAGATTGGCGGCACCGGTTCCCACAAACTGCCGCACCTCCTCTATGGTTCGCTCCGGGCAGCCGAAGTGGCGCATGGTTTCATTGACCGCATCGGTCAGATCCTCCAGGGTGCTGAGCAATGTGCCGTCCAAGTCAAATAAAATGCCTACCTTCATGGTGTTCCTCACTTATTTTTCAGTACCCGGATGTCCTGTCCGGCAAAGGGAAGCATCTGGAAGCTGCCCTGCAGCCGGGAGGCGATCTGGGGAGAGTAGCGTTTTTGGATCTCGGTGATGGTCAGATTGGTGGAAATGATCATGGGTTTTCCCGCCAGCAGCCGGTCATTGACCAGGCTGTAGAGGGCGGCGATCACAAAGTTGCCGGTGAGCTCCGTACCCAGGTCGTCCAGAATCAGCAGGTCGCAATTTTGAAGCTTTTGGGTCTCCAGCCGAGTAGTCTCGTCGGGAGAAAACCGATCTTTCTCCAGCTTGGTAAACAGATGCTGGGCGCTGTCGTAAGCAACGCTGTAGCCCTTCTGGGCCACCTCCCGGGCAATGCAAGCCGACAGGAAGGTCTTGCCAAGGCCCGTGCCACCGTTAAACAGCAGATTCCCGGAAGCGGGGGTAAACTCTTCCGCATATTTCCGGCAGGTCTCCAGTGTCCGGGTCATAATCGCCCGGGGGCTGACGCCGAACTTAGGGTCAACGGTGTCCGGATAGTACTCCAGATGGAAGTCCCGGAAAAACTGCTCCCCGCAGGCAAGCAGCGATAGCTCCTTTGTCAGCTCCCGTCGGCACAGCTCCCGCAGGCAGGCGCACATGGCAGTGCCGATGTAGCCGGAGCCGCCACAATGGGGGCAGATCGGACTCTCGTCCAGAAAATCTGCAGGGAAGACCGCCTCTACCAGCGCCTTTTTCTCCGCCTGCAGGCTTAGGTTTGCCTGCCGTACCTCCTCCATGGCAGCCACGCCGTCGCTGCCGCCCAAAAAGGCAGCCTGAGCAGCCAGCGCCATGGATTTGCGCAGAAGTATATCGATCTCTTTTACCCGGGGAATGGCAGCATAGACCTGCTGAAGTCTTGCCTGCTGCAAGCTCTCCCGGTCAGCCTTGGCACCGGCAAGGGCCTGCCGTGCCCGGCGTACGATATCTGCACTGTATGCCATAGATCATCCCTCCCGTAACAACTTCTTGATGGCGTCCAATTCCGCCTGACCCGGCTCGCCGGAGGCACCCTTGGGTTTCCGGTCGCCGGACCGGATCTGCTCCAGCGTATGCAGCCCCGCCTCATGCCAGCGGGTGAGAATTTTGTGCATATAGGCCCAGCTGAGACCGCCTGTATTCAGGCAGGTGCGCTCATAGGCCTGGGCAATCACTTGGTCGTTAAAGCCCATTTCCAGCCAGCTTTGGGCATAGCGCTCCTCCCCGGCGGTGAGACTCCGCCCCCGGATCTGCAGCAAGTCCATAATCTTCCCCAGCCGGCTCCGCCGCTGATTCTGGGTCTGGATAAAGGCCGCAGCCTCCTCCATGGTGTCGATTCCCTGCTCTGCCCAGGCATAGGCCTCTTTTTCGATGGTCCGCAGACTGGGGTTGCGCAGGCTGCCCTTGGCCCGGGCCCGTTCCTTACAGTAGCACACCAGCACGCAGATCACATCCGCAGGCAGTCCCAGATACCGGACAAAGCCCAGCAGGATCTTCAGCTCCTCAGTGTTTAAGTTCCGTCCCAACACCCGTTGCACTTCACCGTACAGAGACTGAAACTCCCGGTCTGCGTCCATGGCCTGCAGCACATCCCGCTCGGAGTACTGGGGACGCTCCCCCGAGAAGACCGGTGCGGTCCGCTCTTGAGGCCAAAGCCCCAGCTGCCGCAGGGTCGCGGCGGCACAGGCATACCGGGTGGCAGTCATATGCAGGGATTTTTCCGCTGTCTCCGGCGGATTGCCGGCGGTTATGTACAGGTACAGCAGCGCCGCATCGCCACTGGCGGCGCACAGCAGCTTATGGGCGCTGCCCTGGGGAATATGCAGTTCGGTAGCGTTCATAGGCTGCTCCTTTCAAAAAACGGTATTTGATGACATTATAGCACAGGTTTTTTTCCGACACAACGGCGGGAAAAGAAAGTTTTTTTAGAAAAAAGCCTGCCTTTTTTGGCAGTCCACAGGATATTGTGGCGGAAAAGGTTTTCACCACAAGACATAGAAATCCGGGGCAGCAGTGCTGCCCCGGAGAGATTACAGTCAATCGGCAGACAGAGTCCGGATCTTCCGGCGGTAGATCCGGGAAAACAAAATCAGACTCACGATCAGGCTGACCACCTCGGCAAAGGGGAAGGACCACCACACCGCATGGACATCGCCGGTCAGGCTCAGCAGGTAAGCCGCCGGCAGCAGCGCCACCAGCTGGCGGCACAAAGAGGTGATGGTGGAATAAATACCATTACCCAGCGCCTGAAAGCTGGCGCCCAGGGCAATACCCACCGCCGCAATGGGAAAATGGATGCTGACGATCCGTAAAGCGCTCTTACCCAACGCCAGGAAGGTCTCGGAGGGTTTGAATATCCCCAGAAGCTGATCCGGGAACAGCTGAAACACCCCCAAGCCCACAAGCATGATGGTCAGTGCCGCCCCCAGGCTGCATTTGAGGGTGCCGGTGATCCGCTTCGGCTGGCGGGCGCCGTAGTTATAGGCGATGATGGAGATGGCGGCATTGTTGATGCCGAACAGGGGCATCAGCACAAAGCTCTGGAGCTTAAAATAGATGCCGAAGACGCCGGCGGCGGTCTCGCCGTAATCCTTGAAGCCCAGGAAGATCTGGTTCATACCGAAGGTCATCACAGAGCCGATGGCCATCATGATGATGGAGGGAATGCCCACAGACAGGATCTTCTTAACGATGTCCCCCATGGGACGCAGGTACGAGAGCTTCAGCTTCACATCGGGGTTGCGGGTGAAGTTAAAGATCATGGCCATAATAGCCGCCACCCACTGGCCGATGACTGTGGCCACGGCTGCACCGGCAATGCCCATGGGCGCAATGCCCAGGGGTTCAAAGCCAAAGATAAACACCGGGTCCAGCAGGATATTCAGCACCGCACCCAGACCTTGGGTGAACAGGGTGTAGACCGTCCGGCCGGAGGCCTGCAGCAGCCGCTCTCCCAGGATCTCCACAAAGACACCCAGAGAGAAAACGGAGCAGATGGCAATGTAGGAGACGCCGCCCTGAACGGTTTCCTCCACCTCCGACTGCATCCGGAAAAAGGGCTCCGCCCCCAAAAAGCCAAATGCGACAAAGACCGCAGAAAACAGCAGCGCCAAAAACATGCCGTTGCCGGCTGCCCGGTTGGCCCGGTCCTGATTGCCCTCGCCCAGGGATTTACTCAGCAGGGCGTTCATACCTACGCCTACGCCGGTGGCGAAACCGATCAGCAGATTCTGAATGGGAAACGCCAGGGACAGTGCCGTAACGGCGCTTTCTGAGATCTGGGACACATAGAAGCTGTCCACCACATTATAAAAAGCCTGCACCAGCATGGAAATTGCCAGAGGCAGTGCCATGGTCAGCAGGAGCTTACCCACCGGCATGGTTCTCATTTTATTATCCCGCAAATCGGATGTTACAGTAGTTGCCATAGATGATTCCTCAAGTTCTATAATATTAACCTTGACAGTATAACGGATAAACACAGAAAAAGCAACATAAAAAACTCCGCAAAAGCAAGCGCTTTTGCGGAGAGCGTGTTAATGAGCGGTACGGGTCAAAGCTGTCTGCTGTGTGCCGGCAGGTGCGGGGGCAGCCTCCGCTGCGGGAGGCACGGGAAGCTGCTCATCGGGGCTTGCGGCTACCGGGATGATCCGCCGGGCACCCACATAGGAGTTTGCCCAATAAGGCGCCTCCAGATCCGCATAGGCAATACCATAACGGGAAGCATGGAGCATCTGGTTGTTACCCACATAGATACCTACATGGGAAGCCAGCCAAGGCGCTCCGGCATATCGGAAGAATACCAGATCGCCCATCTGCAGATCCTTGCGATCCACGACGATGCCGTTTTCCAGCTGGGTATCGGCACAGCGGTTCAACACCACATTGTGCTTGCCGTAGATGTACTGGGTGAAGCCGGAGCAGTCAAAGCCATAAGGTGACGTGCCGCCGTACACATACCGTGTACCCAGCTGTGCCTTGGCTAATTGCAGCACACTGCCGCGCTTCTGCAATCCGGCGATCCAGGGGGCATACCGCTGCACCACGGTATCCTGATCCCCTGCAACGCAGCTGACCATGTAAACACCATATTCGTTTCGGATCACCTGAGTTTTGGCAATATAGCCGGACATACCGCTGCAATCAATGCGGTAGAATTCTTCGGTTTCCTTCAGCACCTTCAGGGTCGTGCCATCCTCGATCTGGCCGATGACCATGGAGCTGCGGGAGGCCCTGTAGTATACCTTGGAGGTATTGGCTAATTTTTCGGTTCCGGGAATCTGCTCCATGACGGCAAAGGCCGGCTGCACCAGAGAAAACGCGCAGACCAAGCACAGCGCCACACAGAGGATACGCAGGAAAAGACTTCCTGTTTTAAGCATAGATTACGTCCTTTCGGTTTCATTTTTGTATCCATTTGGTTACAAAATCGTAACAGATTATAGCATGACTGTTACGGTTTGTCAACCCCTTTTCCAGAATCTACCAGAGAAATTCAAACAAAAGAGATCCCGTTTTCCTGCAATTTAACAGAAAAACGGGAAATATCCTTTGTTTATGCGGTTTTTTCTCCTATTTGCTGCAAACCGGCCAGCACCTCAGCTTTCCATTTGCCGGCCCAGAAAGCCTGCCACGGTCTGCACCAAAACCTGAGCGCCCTCATCCAGGGTTGCTCCATCCTCCCCCAGCAGCAACATAACGCAGCCCATCAGGTCGCCCTGACTTAAAATGGGAGAAGAGGCCCCCAGATGGAACTTTTCCGAACTGTCGGTGGGATACAGAGGGGTGTCTCCGGGGTTGTACCGGTAGTGCCGGCGCTGCTCCATCAGCTGCTCCAGCGCCATGGAGTTGGGCTTGTCCATCAGCTCCCGCTTGGGCAGACCCGCCAGAGCAATGATGCTGTCCCGGTCCGCCACGGCAGCTGGATAGCCGGCGTTAGC
>JAZOBL010000080.1:0-31841 GCA_045595945.1 Faecousia sp. | reverse complement strand
CTTCTCTTGCCTTCTCGCCGAAGATAGCCCGAAGCAGGCGCTCCTCGGGAGTCAGTTCGGTCTCGCCCTTGGGAGTGACCTTACCAACCAGATAGTCACCGGCGTGAACTTCCGCACCGATACGGATGATGCCGTTTTCGTCCAGATCCTTCAGGGTATCCTCGCCAACATTGGGGATATCACGGGTAATTTCTTCGGGTCCCAGCTTGGTATCCCGGGCCTCGGTCTCATGCTCCTCAATGTGGATGGAGGTGAAGACATCCTCACGAACCAGACGCTCGTTGAGCAGAATGGCGTCCTCGTAGTTGTAGCCTTCCCAGGTGACGAAGCCGATCAGCACGTTCTTACCCAGAGCCACCTCACCGCCGGAGCAGGAAGGACCGTCGGCAATGATCTGCTCGTCGGTGACCCGCTCGCCTACGGTCACGATGGGTCGCTGGTTGACGCAGGTACCGGCATTGCTGCGGGCAAACTTGGTCAGACGGGAGGTAACAACCTCGCCATCGTCATAGCAGATGGTGATCTCGTCGGCGGAAACTGCGGTGACAGTACCGTCGCCGGTGGCCTTCAGACAGACCTCGGAGTCCACAGCTGCGGCATGCTCGATACCGGTAGCAACAATGGGTGGCTCAGTGGTCAGCAGAGGCACAGCCTGACGCTGCATGTTGGCGCCCATCAGGGCACGGTTAGCGTCGTCATTCTGCAGGAAGGGAATGAAAGAGGTTGCGATGGAGATCATCATTCTGGGGGACACATCGATGTAATCGATCATTTCCCGGTCAACCTCGATGATTTCGTTGCGGTGACGGCAGGTAATACGCGCATTTGCCAGACAGCCGTCCTCGTCCAGAGGCTCATTGGCCTGGCCGATGTAGAAATCGTCTTCCACATCCGCGGTCATATAGTCCACCTGATCGGTCACGCGACCGGTGGCCTTGTCCACCTTACGGTAGGGAGCTTCCACAAAACCGTACTCATTAATCTTAGCAAAGGTAGCCAGATAGTTGATCAGACCGATGTTGGGACCTTCGGGGGTCTCGATAGGACACATACGGCCGTAGTGGGTGTAGTGAATATCACGCACATCGAAGGATGCACGCTCACGGCTCAGACCGCCGGGGCCCAGAGCGGACAGACGGCGCTTGTGGGTCAGCTCGGCCAGAGGGTTATTCTGGTCCATGAACTGAGACAGCGGAGAAGAACCGAAGAATTCCTTGATCACCGCGGTCACCGGACGGATGTTGATCAGGCTCTGGGGGGTCACAGCATCCAGGTCCTGCACGGTCATCCGCTCACGGATCACACGGTCCAGACGGGAGAAACCGATCCGGAACTGGTTCTGCAGCAGCTCGCCCACGCAGCGCAGGCGGCGGTTGCCCAGATGGTCAATATCATCAGGCACACCGATGCCCATGGCCACGCAGTTCAGGTAGTTGATGGAGGCCATGATATCGTCTGCAATGATGTGCTTGGGGATCAGGTCGTCGATTCGCTGGGCGATGGCTTCTTCCCAATTGATGTCGGCGGTCTCCAGCATTTCCTTCAGGACAGTGAAGCGGACCTTCTCCTTCACGCCGTACTGCTTGGGATCAAAGTCCACGAACTTGGACATATCCACCATCCGGTTGGACAGGACCTTCACATTCTGGTCGCCGATCTTCACCACAGCCTCGGCAACACCCTTGTCAGACAGGGTGTGGGCCATGCTGCGGGAGATGATCTCGCCGGGCATTACCAGGATCTCACCGGTCATAGGATCGGCAATAGGTTCTGCAGCCTCCTGTCCGGACAGGCGGTTCCAGATATCCATCTTCTTATTGAACTTATAGCGGCCTACGGCGCTCACATCGTACCGGTGGGCATCAAACAGCAGACCCTCCAGGTGAGCGATGGCAGTCTCCACCGTGGGAGGCTCGCCGGGACGCAGACGGCGGTATATCTCCAGCAGGCCCTCTTCCCGGGTCTTGCAGGTATCCTTTTCCAGCGTCGCCAGGATTCTGGGGTCGTTGCCGAACAGCTCCTTGATTTTCTCATCGGTGTCCACACCCAGAGCCCGGATCAGGCACGTAATGGGCAGTTTGCGGTTCTTATCGATACGAACCCAGAAGATGTCGGACAGGTCGGTCTCGTACTCCAGCCAAGCGCCACGGTAAGGAATGACCGTAGCGGTATAGGTATGCTGGTCAGCCTTGTCCACATCGTGGGTATAGTACATACCGGGAGAGCGGACGATCTGGGAGACGATGACACGCTCAGCACCGTTGATCACAAAGGTGCCGCCATTTGTCATAATGGGGAAATCACCCATGAAGATCTCCTGCTCCTTGATCTCGTCGGTCTCGGTGTTGCGCAGGCGCACCCGTACCTTAATGGGCTTTGCATAGGTAGCATCCCGCTCCTTGCACTCCTCGATGGTGTACTTGGGCTTGTCGTTCATGGAGTAATCCAGGAAGCTCAGCTCCAGCTTGCCGGAGAAGTCGCTGATTACGCCAACATCCTTGAATACTTCCCGCAGACCTTCGTCCAGAAACCACTGATAGGAGTCCTTCTGGATCTTCAGCATATTGGGCATCTTCAGGATTTCCTGATACTTTGCGTAAGACTTACGCATGGTCTTACCAAACATCTGGTCTTTGACCATTGCCATATGGATCATCACAGCCTTTCTTTCGGTATTTCACCGGAATCATGTGTTGCTTACATTTTTAATACGCACGGTGCAGTTGTTAGTTTGTAAATATTTACACTTGACATCCAAGCCGGCCTATGTTACAATGTCCATGCTGGGTAGGATCGGCAAAACCGTATACTCCCACAGTATGGAGTTCCATTCTATCACACATTCTTTTTTGTGTCAATAAGTTTTTCCACTTTTTACCTGGGTTTTTCCGGGTATTTTTTATGTCTAAAAAACGCCCCTCTGCTTCCATACAAAGCAGAGGGGGATTTTTCATGTTGTATAAAGCGGCAAGGTCTCCCCTGCCGCCTACAATATAAATATATATCACAGAGCCGAGTAGCCAAAACTATTGACCAGCGCATCGATGGGCACGCCCTGCTTGCAGTAGGGGCATTCCCGGTAATCGTAGCTGGCGTAATCCGGCAGGTCACTCAATGTATAGACCGATGCCACCGGGTAGCCGCCGGCGGATTCCACCGCGCTGTACATTGCCGCAACGCCGGCAACAAATCCCCCGTAGTAGCCAATAGCCTCAATGCTGCGCTTTGCGGTAAAGCCGGTGGTCATACTGGCCATCAGCACCAGTACGTGCTTGCCCTTGATCATTGCCTTCATATTGTCCCGGAACATCATCTGGGAGTTGGCATTGTATTCCGGCTCCAGCACATAAATGCTCGGTTGCCCGTTACCACGCAAACCGCTCTTGGTCAGTTCCTCTGCAAGGCAAGTGCCGATAACCGCAGTTCCGTCCAGACACAAAATGGTATCCACCATCTCCGCCGGGTTCAGCCGGTTCTTCAGCTGCCGGGCCACTGCTTTTGCTTCGTTAAGACGGGTCTTCTGATAGGTGATGTCAATATAATAATTAATGTGGCTGTGATTGGTAGCAAAATGTCCCCGGGCATATCGCAGCGGCACATTCCCCCGCTGGGTGGCTAACTCTTTCAAATCGATCATATTTCATTTCCTCCATCGGTAAATAAAAAGAAAGCGTTTTTTATATCCGGCACAAGCGTTTTCGGCCGGATCATAAAAAAACGCTTTTTTTGATTATATCCTGTTTGCACTGGTAAATCAAGAATTATTTTTCTGGCGTTGGCCAAAACGATCTGCGTCTTTTTCTACACTTTGTCTGGATAGCAGCATCTGCTCCTGCAGTTCAAACTGGCGGGCAATGATTCTACAGATCTTCTTTTCTGCAATCATCTGCCGAACCTGCCCAAAAGTGACCCATTGCGCGCCGTCAGTCTCGCCGGGCAGCAGTACGATCTGGGACAGGGGCGTATCCTTCCGAATACAGTAATAGTCGTAATGCGTGTGGCGCTCTGTTCCGGAGTCCAGCAGTTCAAACTCGTCCTCCCCTGCCCGGATGCCGGTCTCTTCAAACAGCTCCCGGGCGATGGCCTGCCGGCTGGTCTCCCCTGCCTGTGCCGCACCGCCGGAATTCTCCCAAGTGCCGGGAAAGGATTTTTCCGGCGCCCGGCGGGTTAGCAGGAGCCGTCCTTTGCCGTCATATACCCACACGCAAACCACAAGGCCGTACTCCCCCCGCTTCCAGCGTTTGCCCCGCTGGTGGACGCGTCCGGTCAGGTTTCTGTCCGCATCATAGATATCGTTATATTCCTTATGCTCCATAGGACTCGTCCTTCCTGCTTCTGATTACCGGAATCATATCACACCGGAAGCAAAATAGCAACCATGTCCGCCCCGGGAAACACAACACCTGCCGTTTCTCGACATGGTTTGTCATTATTCACAGGCGAATGCCTGTTTATTTTTGGTAATTTATGCAGTTTTGCCGAAATATTGCCTGTTTTTTCTCCAAAATAACACTTTCTTTCTGCTTCAAAATATGTTATGTTATCTATGGAGATTTATGATGTTTTTATGCGCAAAAAACATCCCTCAAATATTACATAAGGAGCTGTAACCATGCATTTTCAGAAAAAACGTTGCATTGCCATGCTGTTGGCCGGCGGTCAGGGCAGCCGGCTGAAAGTACTGACAGAAAAAACCGCAAAGCCTGCAGTACCCTTTGGCGGCAAGTACCGTATTATTGATTTCCCCCTCAGCAATTGCGTCAATTCCGGCATTGACACCGTAGGCATTTTGACCCAGTATCAGCCCCTGGAGCTGAATGAATACATCGGCAACGGCCAGCCCTGGGGTCTGAACAAGACCCACAGCTGCGCCCAGGTGCTGCCCCCCTACGAACGCCACGATAAAAAGAGCGGCTGGTACAAGGGCACCGCCAACGCCATCTACCAGAATATCGATTTCATCCAGCGCTTCAATCCGGACTATGTGGTAATTCTGTCCGGTGACCACATTTATAAGATGGATTACAATGCCATGGTGGAATTCCACGAAAAGAACAATGCCTCCTGCACCATCGCTGTGCGGAATGTGCCTCTGAGTGAAGCCAGCCGGTTCGGTATTTTGAATACAAACCCGGACAACTCCATTTACGAATTTGAGGAGAAGCCCGCTAAGCCTAAGTCCACCAACGCCTCTATGGGCATCTATGTGTTCAATTGGGAGGTGCTGCATCAGGCGCTGCTGGCGGATGAAGAGGACCCCAAGTCCTCCAACGACTTCGGCAAGAACATTATCCCCAGCCTACTGGCTGCAGGGCACAAGATGATGGCCTACCCCTTCGATGGCTATTGGAAGGATGTGGGTACCATCGACTCCCTGTGGGAGGCCAATATGGAACTGTTGGGCAAGAACCCGGACTTCAACATCCGGGGTGAGGATCGGGCCAGAATCTATGCCCGGAACTACGCCCTGCCCTCCTCTTATATCGATGCCAACGCAAAAACCGTCAACTGCTTCATCGCAGAAGGCTCTGAAGTCTTCGGCAATGTCCGCCACAGTGTGATCTCCACCGGCTGTACCATCGGGGAAGGCGCCCTTGTGGAGGACTCGGTTGTAATGCCCGGCGTGGTGATTGAGTCCGGCGCCATAGTCCGCCACGCTATTTTGGGTGAGAATTCCAAGATCTGCCGCAACGCCGTGGTGGGCGGTGCCTTTGGATCTAAGGAGAAAAAGAAGATCAGTGTCACCGCCAAGGGTACTGTTGTGGAAGCCGGCACTGTGCTGCTGCCCGGCGAAATGCTGTAAAGGAGGGGAATACAATGAACGTAATGGGTATTATCTTTGCCAATGACGCCAATATGGGCGATCTGTCCGACAAGCGTACCATGGGCAGTATTCCCTTCGGCGGCCGTTACCGTCAGATCGACTTCCACCTGTCTAATATGGCAGCTGCGGGTATCCGCCATGTGGGTATCATCTCTCGCAGGAATTACCAGAGTCTGATGAATCACATCGGCTCCGGTGAGGAATGGGGTCTGGAGCTGGAAGAGGGCGGTCTGGAATTTCTGACTCCCTACGCCATGTCCACCTCCCACAGCTACCGGGGCAAGCTGGAAAATCTGTACAACAGCATGCGCTTTTTGAGCTATGGCTCTGACGATGAATATGTTGTTCTGGCCGACTCCGCCATTCTGGCCAATCTGGATCTGAACCGGGTGCTCTCCAGCCACATCGCCAGCGGCAAGGATGTGACGGTGGTGAGCAAGGCCGGGATCGCCGACGGTCGCAAGCAGCTGGACCTGGCCATCTCTCTGGACAAGAAGGGTGAGGTAGCCGATCTGGCAGTAGACTATGTGGCACCGGAAGGCTATCTTGCCTCCATGGACTTGTTTGTGATGTCCAAGGAGCTGCTGAAAAAGCTGGTGCGGGAGTGCATCGCCCGGAACCTGTTCCACATGGACAGGGATCTGATCCTGGGCTCCTGGCAGCAGGGCAAAATCGCCATCAATGTCTATCAGTTCGGCGGTCTTGCCATGTTTAATGAGAATGTGGAAGAGTATTTCCGCAACTCTCTTGCCTTGATCGATAAGGATGTCCGGCAGGATCTGTTCTATCGGAATCACCCGGTCTTTACCAAGGTCCGTGACCGGGTTCCCAGCTACTACGGTGAAGAAAGTAGCATCGACAACTGTATCGTAGCTGACGGCTGTATGTTGGAAGGCAATGTATCCAACTCCGTACTGTTCCGGCAGGTGTGTGTAAAGGAAGGCTGCGACATCGAAAACTGCCTGATTATGAACGACACCGTGGTGGGCGAAAACTGCCAGCTGAAATATGTGATCCTGGACAAGGATGTGGTCGTCCGTCCCGGCTCTAAGCTGTTTGGCACACCCGCCAATCCCATTATTATCAAACGAGGAGAAATCGTATGAGAATTGCCATTTTGGCATCGGAAGGCGCGCCCTACGCCAAATCCGGTGGTCTGGGTGATGTGATGGAGGCTCTGCCCTCCGCTCTGGCCCGGATCCCCGGCAACGAAGTGGCACTGTTCCTTCCCTACTACAAAAAAATCATGGATAACCCCGCCTATCCGGTAGAGCAGGTGGCTCAGTTCCATGTGGCGCTGGGCTGGCGGCAGCAGTATGCCGGTATCTATCGGCTCCAGAACCGCACCGATGGGGTGCAGGTGTATTTCATCGATAATCTGTACTACTTCGGTGCCCGGGAAGGCGCGATCTACGGCGACATGGATGATGGAGAACGGTTTGCCTTTTTCTCCAAAGCCTGTCTGGACGCGCTGGTAGCGCTGGATTACATTCCCGATGTGATCCAGTGCAACGACTGGCAGACCTCTCTGGTGCCGGTGTTCTTAAAAGCTCGGTACTCTCCCCTATTCCCTAACACAAAGTGTATGTACACCATCCACAACATCGAATATCAGGGATGGGCCCACGGGGATTTCTTCGATGATGTGCTGGCGCTGCCCTGGGAGTACCGGAGCTGCCTGGATATGAACCAATCCGTGAATACCATGAAGGGCGCTATTGAGACGGCGGATCTTGTGACCACAGTGTCCGAGACCTACGCCCGGGAGCTGATGTATCCCTACTATGCCCACGGTCTGGACAGGGTGCTCTCCGGCAATGCATGGAAGCTCACCGGCATCACCAACGGTATTGATACCAGTACGTTTAACCCCGAAACCGACCCTGCCCTACCCTCCCACTACAATACCCACAACTTTGTTGCCGGCAAGGCCGCTTGCAAAGCTGCCCTGCAGAGGGAAGTAGGTCTGCCTGTCAAGCCGGATGTTCCTCTGATGGTCATGGTCACAAGACTTGCCGGTCATAAGGGATTGGATCTTTTGTGCCACATCGCCCGGCAGCTCATGTGGGAGCAGGATTGCCAGCTGCTGATCCTTGGCACAGGCGAAGCCCACTATGAGCAGTTCTTCCGGGATCTGCAAAAGGAGTTCCCCGATCGTGTGTCTGCCAAGATCACCTTCAATCTGGCGCTGGCTGCCCGGATCTACGCCGGCGGTGACATCTATCTGATGCCCTCCAAGAGCGAGCCCTGCGGTCTGAGCCAGATGAACGCTATGCGCTACGGCACTGTACCTGTGGTACACGCCACCGGCGGCCTGCGAGATACCGTCCCCGGGGTGGATGAGAATGGGCAAAACGGCCTGGGCTTTACCTTCCAGAGCTACAACGCCGATGACTTCCGGGGGGCACTGGAGCGTTGTCTCGATCTGTATCACAACCACCGGGAAGATTTCCAGGCCCTACAGCGCACCGACATGCAGCAGGACTTCAGCTGGGACAAGCCGGCTGAGCGCTATATGGAGCTGTTCCAAAGAATGCTTGCACAATAATTGTCAATCAACAAACCGGGGCGGGATACCGCCCCGGTTTTTTCTTGACCTTTTTATGAAAATGCCGTATGCTATAGGTAAGATTTCCGTCAACAGGAGAAGCCAATGCGTATTTTATTTGATTCCCAACAATCTATATATAAAACGCCTTTCGGCACACTGGTCCAGGGGCAGACTTGCTGCCTGCATATGCATATTCCTGCCGATGTGGGTGCTGTCCGGGCAGAGTGTATTCTGGATTTTGAGGACGGTACACCCGGGCTGGTAGTACCCATGACCCCGGAGGAAACAAGGGGCGCTTATGATATCTTTTCCGGTACCTTCTCCATCGCAACACCGGGTCTTTATTTCTATTACTTCCGAATCTATAAGAAGGACGGCTCTTTCCGGCTTTTTAAGCAGGGACACGACACCAATATGGAAGCCGGCGACCGCTGGCAGCTGACCTGCACCCCCGCAGATTTCACCACCCCGGACTGGGCAAAGGGCGCAACCATTTATCAGGTTTTTCCCGACCGGTTCTGCAAGGTGGGTTCTCCCTCTCTTGCGGGCAAACTGCAGCCTTACACCGTGCATAAAAACTGGTACGAGGATGTGGACTGGGCGCCTACGGAAAAAGGAGATGTCCTCAATAATGACTTTTTCGGGGGCAATTTCCGGGGTATTACCGAGAAAATGGACTATATTGCCTCCCTGGGCACAACCATCCTGTATCTGAACCCCATCAGCAAGAGCTTTTCCAGCCACCGGTATGATACCGGCGACTACAAGACTCCCGACCCTATGCTGGGTACTACGGAAGACTTTGCCCAAATGTGCCAAGCCGCCCATGACCGGGGCATCCGGGTCGTTCTGGACGGGGTGTATTCCCACACCGGCTCCAATAGCCTGTATTTTGACCGGGAGGGCGCTTTCGGCGGCAAGGGCGCGTATGCCGACCCCAACTCCCCCTTCCGTTCCTGGTACAACTTCTACCGGTATCCTGACAGCTACAACAGTTGGTGGGGCTTTGATACCCTGCCCACTGTGAACAAAATGGATCCCGGGTTTATGCACTACATCATCGATGATGAGGATTCCGTGGTAGCCCATTGGCTGAAGCTGGGTGCAGACGGTTTCCGGCTGGATGTGGTGGACGAGCTGCCTGACGCTTTTGTGCTGCGGCTGAAGAAACGGATCCGGCAGCTCCGCCCGGATGCACTGCTGATGGGCGAAGTGTGGGAGGATGCCTCCAACAAGGTTTCCTATGATACACGCCGCCGGTACTTTGTGGATGGAGAGCTGGATAGTTGTATGAACTACCCCTTCCGAACCGCTATTTTGCACTTTATGAAAGGCTGGGATGACGGTAGACAGCTGCAGGAAACAGTGATGACCCTCACAGAGAACTACCCGCCCCAGGTGCTCTGCTGCAATATGAATCTGTTGGGCACCCACGATACCCCCCGGATCCTCACCGCCCTGGTGGATGATTTCGAGGGCACACGGGCAGAATATGCTACCCGGCGACTGTCCCGGACTCGGCTGGAGGTGGCACGGGATCGGCTGAAAATGGCCTCCTTCCTGCAGTTTATGCTCCCCGGCGCTCCCAGTATCTACTATGCGGATGAGGTCGGCATGGAGGGTCATAAAGATCCCTTCAACCGCCGCACCTATCCCTGGGGGCAGGAGGATCCGGAGCTGCTGACCCATTACCGGGCGCTGGGTGCTCTGCGGAAAGCAGAAGAGACCCTGCGGCTGGGAGACATCCGGTTCACCCATGCCGGCGACGGAAAACTGGCCTTTACCCGCAGGTATCAGGATCGGCAGTTGAAGATTTATGTCAACCGCAGCGGTGACCCCTGGGAGATCCCTGCCGGCAAGGTACTACTGGGTCATCAACTGCAGACCATCGCCCCCACCTGGCTGTGTCTGGCGCACATGGGCTTTTGTATTACGGAGGAATCCTAAATGGAAAAAGAGAGCTTCCTGAGCGGCTACTGCCGCAGCATTGACCAGAGCCGGATGGTAACCGTAGTCACAGAAAACGGTGAACTGCTGGAGATCGATTGCTGCTTTGAGACCTGCATCCACACCCCAAACTGCACCATCGCCCAGTGTATCCGGGAGTTGCTGAAAGAACCTTAAATAAGTACGCCCTCTCGGGCGGACTTATTTTTTTATTGACAAAGACATGATCTGCGTGTATACTAACTGTACTAGTACAGTTAGTACGGTTAATACAGTAAAGGAGGGATTGTCATGGTGCACCTGGATTACCGGGATGCCCGCCCCATTTACACCCAGATCGCCGATAATTTCCGCACGCAAATTCGTGCCGGAATCCTGCAAGCGGGAGACAAAATGCCCAGTGTCCGGGAGCTGGCCGGAGAGCTGGCAATCAACCCCAACACCATCCAACGGGCCTACCGGGAGTTGGAAACCCAGGGTTGGATCGCATCTGTACCCGGTAAAGGCAGCTTTGTCTGTGGTGCAGAGGAAGCCACTGCGGACCTTGCTCCTTTATGGGAGGCTTTTGACAAAGCATCCTCCGCCCTGCTGGATGCAGGGGTTTCCCGGCAGGCGATCCTGCAACATTTGACACAAGGAGGCGATACACATGCTTAATATGGAAGCTGTCACCAAAACCTTTGGTGATTTCACTGCCCTGTCTGACCTGTCTATGACCGTCCCCAAGGGAGCGGTCTACGGTCTGGTCGGCCCTAACGGTGCCGGCAAATCCACCGCCATCCGGCTGCTCACCGGCATTTACCGTCCCGATTCCGGCACCATCACCATGGAGGGGCAGCCGGTATACGAAAATCCTTCCGTAAAGGCCCGAATGGGTCTGATCCCCGACGAGATTTTCTTCTTCCCTTCCGCCTCGCTGGAGGAGATGCGCAGTTTTTACAAGGGGATCTACCCACAGTTTGACGATGCGCTGTTTACCCGGCTGTACGATGTGTTCCAGCTACCCAAAAAGACCCCCATTCGCCGGTTTTCCAAGGGCATGCAAAAGCAGGCTGCCTTCCACCTGAGTATCTGCACCCATCCGGAGGTGCTGGTTCTGGATGAGCCGGTAGACGGTCTGGATCCGGTGATGCGGCGGCAGGTCTGGAGTCTGATTTTGTCCGATGTCGCCCAGCGGGAGACCACCGTGCTGATCTCCTCCCATAACCTGCGGGAGCTGGAGGATATCTGCGACCATGTAGGCATTATGAATCAAGGGCAAATGCTGCTGGAGCGGAGTCTTGCCTCCATGCAGGGCAGCACCGTGAAGGTACAGCTGGTGGGTGACGCGCCTGCGGGGCTGGATATTCTCCACGCCAGCACCTCCGGCAGACTAAACACTCTGGTTGTCCGGGGTTCTGCGGAGGAGATCACCGCCAAGGTGGCTGCTTGCAATCCTGCCTACTTTGATGTGCTGCCTCTATCCTTAGAGGAGATCTTTATTTATGAACTGGGAGGTGTCAACTATGAAGTCAAGAATATCCTTCTTTAACAAAGCCATCTTCCGGAAAAACATCACCCGGTTTTTCCCGGTATGGGGGCTGTACACCATCTTTCTACTGTTGGTGTTCTCCACCTTTGCCGACGCCGGGTATCCTGGGCGCACTGCCAGAAACTTAGCAGACAGTATGGGACCCTTGGTCTGGGTCAATTTGCTGTATGCCTTTCTCTGTGCGGCTCTGCTGCTGGGCGACCTGTTTCAGGGACGGATGTGTAATGCTCTCCATGCCCTGCCCCTGCGGCGGGAGACCTGGCTGGGTACCCATGTGATCACCGGTCTTCTGTTTAGTGTTGTACCCAATGCGCTGATCACGGTGATTGCCGCCGTGCTGACCAGAGAGTACGCCTTTATCGCCCTACTGTGGCTGGCGGTTATGACCTTGCAGTTTTTGTTCTTCTTCGGCACAGCGGTCTTCGCCGCCCTCTGCGCCGGCAGCCGGCTGGGTATGGCTGCGGTCTACGGGATCTTCCACTTTATCACACTCCTGGTGTATGCTCTGGCGGAGCTGATCTATCAGCCCCTTCTGCATGGCATCACATTCGATTCCGAGGCATTTTACCGGTTCCTCCCGCTGTCCCAATTACAGAACAGCAACTATCTGGAGCTGCGGTATCTACCCACCACTATGGAGCTGGACTTTTTGGGGATCCAGCCGGGAATGTGGATCTACGCAGGTCTGTGCGCCGGTGTAGGCGTGCTGTTTGTCGGTCTTGCCATGCTGGTATATCGGCGCCGCCAGCTGGAAAGCGCGGGCGATCTCCTGTCTCTGCGCCCCCTGAAGCCGGTGTTTCTGGTACTGTATACCCTGGGTATGGGAGCCGTCTTCTTCCTGGCCTCTGAGCTATTTATTGGTGAGCCTGTTTACCTGTTTTTGGCAGTGGGTCTTGTGGTTGGTTTCTTCACAGGACAAATGCTGCTGAACCGGTCCGTCCGGGTCTTTAAGAAGAAGATGCTTCTTCAGTTCGGCGTTTTCATCGCCGTCTTCGGCTTAAGCCTTGGCTTGACCAAACTGGATCCGCTTGGTATCACCACAAAAGTCCCCGACACGGAGGAGGTACTATGGGCAGCCGTCTATTCCTCGGATTATGACTACGCCTATCTTAACGATCCCCTGAATGCCAAATTTCAGATCACCGATCCCCAGGAAATTGAACAGCTGCGGCAGTTCCACTCCCATTTAACGACCGATCCTTTGAAAACGGATGACCGCACGCAGAAAGTAACCATCCTGTATATGCGCAAAGACGGCAGCCGCCTGGTCCGGCATTATCAAGTCCCGGTAGATAGTCTGCTTGGGCAGCAGGCAAAGACCTATTTTAGCGATATGCGCTATATCTTCCAGACCAACCATCTCCAGCTGCTCCAAAAACACATACAGTCCGTCTACATCAACTGCTACGAATGGGAGCTGACGGAAAAATGGGATCTCAAGCCGGATGTGAACGGCATTGCTGAAATAAAGCTGACCGATCCGGAGCAGATCGCCGGTCTGCTGGATGCTATTCAAGCGGATTGCGCTGCCGGCAACATGGCCCAGTACTGGGGCTATCATCAAGAGGAGGCACAGCTGTTCACCATGGAGTTCTCCATAAATGGGGAGCAGATTTGGGAGGATGATTATCCAGATAAGTACCTTGGCTTGCAGGTTTTTGAGTCTGCCGAAAATACGGTAGCTTATCTGAAAAATTGTTTTTCCGCAACCTCTCAGCAGAACTGATTCTCAATTTTAATCCCCAAAACAGGCAGGAGTGGTTGCTCCTGCCTGTTTTGGGATTTCGTTTTCATAAGCAATTGCGTCGGTTCTCTCCGGAATCTCGCCTGTAAAACTACTCCAAAATTTTATGCAAATTTTGCAAAAATCAAGACATAATCAAACTCACCAAAAATCCCCCTCCGGGGGTTTTTCTTTTTGATCTTTTTTGTGCCCAAACAACAATTGACTTTCCGGTCGAAAACGAGTAGAATAAAACTGATATACTACGCATTGGTATAGAACATATTGATGTAAGAAACATGTATATAGGAGGAAATCACATTGAAGGATTGGGCATTCACTACCACCGTCGAGGAGATGGAAGCAGCCACCAATGCCTTGCTGGAAAACGGCAAGAAGGTTGGCGCTGACACCTGGCAGCAGCGTGTCAAGAACCAGTCTCCCCACTGCGGATTCGGCGAGGCAGGCACCTGCTGCCGTATCTGCTCCATGGGTCCCTGTCGGATCACCCCCAAGGCTCCCCGTGGTATCTGCGGCTGCGATGTGCACGGCATCGTTGCCCGTAACTATCTGATCTTCACCGCCGGCGGCTCTGCTACGCACTCCGACCATGGCCGTGAGATCATGCACACCCTGCATCAGACCAGAGAGGGCGGCAACTATCAGGTCAAGGATCCTGAGAAGCTGATCCGCATCGCCAAGGAGTGGGGTGTAGAGACCGAGGGCAAGGACATTTACGATCTGGCTCATGAAATGGCTGAGGTCGGTCTTCTGGAATACGGCAAGCCCTTCGGCACCCAGCGCTTTGTGGAGCGTGCTCCCGAGCACACCCAGAAGCTGTGGGAAGCTGCCGAGATCACTCCCCGGGCAATCGACCGTGAGGTTTCCCAGTCCATGCATATGACCCACATGGGTTGCTCTTCCCTGCCTGAAGCTCTGATCCGCCAGGCACTGCGCGCAGGCCTGTCCGACGGCTGGGGCGGCTCTATGATGGGCACCGAGTTCTCCGACGTTATGTTCGGCACTCCCAAGCCCATCGACACCGAGGCAAACATCGGTGTTATGGAGAAGGACAATGTAAATATTGTGGTTCACGGCCACGATCCTTCCCTGTCTGAAATGATTGTTCACTATGCAAACGACCCCGAGATGATCGCCTATGCCAAGGAAATGGGCGCTAAGGGCATCACCATCTCCGGCGTTTGCTGCACCTCCAACGAAGTGGCCATGCGTCACGGTATCCCCATGGCCGGCAACTTCCTGAATCAGGAGAACGTCGTACTTACCGGTGCCTGCGAAGCTATCGTGGTGGACGTGCAGTGCATCTTCCCCGCACTGGGTCCCCTGTCCAAGTGCTTCCATACCAAGTTCATCACCACCTCCCCTATCGCCCGTATGCCCGACTCCGAGTTCATTCAGTTCTCTGCTGAGACCGCAGGCGACAACGCAAAGGCGATCGTGAAGATGGCCATCGAGAACTTTAAGAACCGTAAGACTGAGTTGGTCAACATTCCCAATCAGAAGCAGAAGGCCCGTGTTGGCTACTCTGTGGAAGCCATCAAGGGTGTTCTGGACACTGTTGCCAACTCCCAGCTGGATGAGTTTGGCACCACCAAGCCTCTGATCGAGTGTGTACACTCCGGTGTCATCCGCGGTGCTGTGGCTATGGTTGGTTGTAACAACCCCAAGGTCCGTCCCGACACCGCCCACATCGAGCTGATGAAGAAGCTGCTGGAAAACGATATCATCGTCATCACCACCGGTTGTTCCGCACAGGCTGCTGCCAAGGCTGGTCTGATGGATCCCGTACAGGCAAGAGAGTACTGCGGCGCAGGTCTGAAGAGAGTCTGCGAGCTGGCAAACATTCCTCCCGTGCTGCACATGGGCTCCTGCGTGGATATTTCCCGTATGATGATCCTGGCCTCTGATATTGCCAAGGATTGGGGCATCAACATCTCCCAGGTTCCCGTGGTTGGCTGCGCTCCCGAGTGGATGTCTGAGAAGGCTGTTTCCATCGGTAACTACGTTGTGGCTACCGGTATCGAGACCTTCCTGGGCGTGGATCCCTACTCCAAGGGTTCTACCGAGGTCACCGAGCTGCTGCAGGGCGAAAACGGCGTGAACAAGTGGGTGGAAGCTAAGTTCGTAGTGGACACCGACATTGAGTCTCTGGGCGACAAGATGATCGCCTGCATCGAAGCCAAGCGTGAAGCTCTGGGTATCTGATAAATGTAATGTAGGGGCGTGCATTGCACGTCCGCGGACGACCGATGGTCGCCCCTACACAAAATGAGGATTTTTAATGAAAGTAGCGATTACCGGTAAGGGCGGCGTGGGAAAAACCACCCTGTCCTCTACCCTGGCAAGACTGTATGCCGATGAAGGACGCACCGTCCTGGCAGCCGATGTGGATCCGGACGCCAATCTGGGTCTGGCTTTGGGGCTGTCCCAGGAGGAAGTGGACCAGATCGTCCCCATCTCCAAAATGCGCTCTCTGGTTGAAGAACGCACAGGTGCCAACGCAGCCAATCAGTTTTACAAACTCAACCCCTATGTGGCGGATATCCCGGACAGCCTGTCCAAGGATATCAACGGCGTAAAGCTATTGGTCATGGGCACTGTGGATGTGGGTGGCAGCGGCTGTGTCTGCCCCGAGCATGTGATGCTCAAAAGCATCCTGTCCAGCCTGACCTACCGGAAAGGCGATGTGGTCATCATGGATATGGAGGCAGGTCTTGAACATCTGGGCAGAGGCACCGCAGCCAATATGGATCAGTTCATCGTGGTGATCGAGCCCGGTGCCCGATCCGTGCAGACCTACCGGAATGTGAAGCGCCTGGCCAAGGATCTGGGCGTCAAGCGCGTCCGGGTGGTAGCCAATAAGATCCGGGATGCACAGGACGAGGAGTTTGTCCGCAACGCCATCCCCCAAGAGGATCTGTTAGGCTGCATCCACTACAATCCGGAAATCATCGATGCAGACCGTCAAGGAAAATCGCCCTACGACTTCAGCCCCACGGCAATTGAGGAAATCCGGCAAATAAAAGCGATCTTGGATCGTGATGAATAATTTAGGAGGAAATACCGTGACACTTTTTGATAGAGTTTTCGGCGGTAACGACTACAACTACGAACGTACCGTAGCCGCCATCGACGCAGCCATCGCCCAGCATGGCGAAGCAGCGGCTGTCGCATTCCCCAACACCGCTTATAACCTGCCCTGCTACTACAGCATCACCGGCAAGAAGATTAACAATCTGGGCGAATTGAAGGCAGCTCTGCTGAATGATATTAAGCCTATGATGACCCGTAATAAGCGTCTGCAGGATGCTTTCGACAGCGGTGTCGCATCTGCCCTGTGCGCAGAATTTTTGGAGGTTCTGAAGTACCTGAACGGTGCAGAACCCTACGCTGAGCCTGAAATGGGCTTCCTGTCCGACGCATTTGTCCGTAACCTGGGTCTGCCCCTGGTTACCGGCGATATTCCCGGCGTTGCCGTTATCATCGGTGGTGCAGAGGATCCCGCTGAAACCGTGGCTTTGGCCAAGTCCTATCAGGCACAGGGTTTGCTTGTCACCCTCACCGGCAGCTCCGTTAAGCATTGCGCTGACTCCGGCATGAGCCTGGGCGAAGGCGTCCGTGTGGTACCTCTGGGTTATGAGGATCAGTCCGTTATCCATGTGGTTTCCGTGGCTCTGCGTGCTGCGCTGATCTTCGGCGCCATCACCCCCGGTGACACCAAAGCCCTGTACAAGTACACCATGGACCGTATCCGCGCTTTCGTCAACGCTTACAAGTCCCTGACTGACGAAATCGTCTCCTACGGTGCCGGCGCAATTCAGCTGGGCTTCCCTGTTATCTCCAATGAGACCGAGAATATGTTCCGTGTTCCCAAGTCCCTGATTCAGCAGCTGGACACCTCCAAGTGGAACGCAACCTCTCTGGAAGCCCGTGACATCAAGCTGAAGATCACCAAGATCGACATCCCCGTCTCCTATGCTACCGCCTTTGAGGGTGAGATCATCCGTAAGGGCGATATGCAGGTGGAAGTGGACGGCTCCCGTGTGGACTGCTTCGAGCTGGTTCAGACCAAGCCCATGCAGGAAGTGGAAGACCACAAGATCACTGTGATCGGACCCGAGATCGACGAAATCCCCGTGGGCTCCAAGATCTCCCTGTCCTACACCATCGAGGTTGCAGGCAAGGCTATGCAGGCAGACTTTGAGTCCGTTATCGAGCGTAAGATCCACGCTTGGATCAACTGCATCGAAGGCGTCATGCACACCGGTCAGCGTGATATGATCCGTGTTCGTATCTCCAAGGCCGACTTCGAGGCCGGCTTCAAGTTCCGCCACCTGGGCGAAGTTCTCTACGCCAAGGTTATGAGCGAGTTTGAGGCAGTTGCTGACAAGTGCCAGGTCACCATCGTGGTGGATGCAGAGCAGAACAAGGCTCTGCGCGCCCAGGCAAACGAGATCTTCAATGCCCGTGACGCAAGACTGGCTTCTATGACCGACGAATCCGTTGACACCTTCTACACCTGTATTATGTGTCAGGCCTTCTCCCCCAGCCACGTATGTATCGTCACCCCCGAGCGTTTGGGTCTGTGTGGCGCTGTGTCCTGGCTGGATGCTAAGGCTACTCAGGAGCTGGATCCCGCAGGTCCCTGCCAGCCCATTCTGAAGACCGGCTGCCAGGACGAAAAGCTGGGCCGTTACGACTCCATGGACGAGGCTGTTTGCAAGTACTCTCAAGGCGCTGTTGAGCGAATCACCCTGTACTCCCTGTTCCAGGATCCTATGACCTCCTGCGGCTGCTTCGAGTGTATCTGTGGTGTAGAACCCTGCTCCATGGGTGTTGTCATCACCTGCCGTGAGCACGCAGGCATCACACCTCTGGGCATGAGCTTCTCCGAAATGGCTTCCATGACC
Organism: Faecousia sp.; assembly: GCA_045595945.1. Taxonomy (GTDB): domain Bacteria; phylum Bacillota; class Clostridia; order Oscillospirales; family Oscillospiraceae; genus Faecousia. Next base: position 13,334 of record JAZOBL010000080.1, on the reverse strand, counting down.
GGCGGCGGTGTGCAGACTCCTGGCTTTATGGGCCACGGCAAGCACTTCATCTCCTCCAAGAAGTTCATCGCAGCAGAAGGCGGCCCCGGCCGTATCGTCTGGATGCCCAAGATGCTGAAGGATCAGATGCGTGAGCGTCTGGATGCAACTGTTCTGGAGATGTACGGTGTGGAGAACTTCACCGACATGATCGCAGACGAGACTGTCTGCCAGGAAGATCCCGAGCAGCTGCTTGGCTACCTGGCTGAGGTTGGCCACCCTGTTCTGGGTATGGAACCGTTTGATATGTAATTATGTTTTTGGGGGCAGCCAGCAGGCTGCCCCCCATCTCCTATCTGTATAAGAACGCAGAAAGCGCCGATTCCATAAGAATCGGCGCTTTATATCAGTCTTCCAGGCTCTTACCGGTATCCCGGTAGGCGCTGTCTGTGGGGCTGATACGGTCTGCTTCCTCCTGGTAGCGTTTGACTACCTTGGTCGCCAAATCCACCGGCAGGATCGTACCTGCGCCGGCCACACAGCCGCCGGGGCAAGCCATACCCTCCAGCAGGTAGCCGTTGTACTTTCCTGCCTTAGCAAGGGTCATCAGCTTCCGGCAATCCCGCAAGCCCTCAGCACGGGCAGTTTGAATCTCTCGTTCCGGATAGGTCTCGTGGATCAGATCCTCCACTGCCTTGGCAACGCCGCCGGCCACCGCAAATCCACGGCCCGCTGCAGTACCCTCATTCAGATCGTACATAGGCTCAATGGTCTCAAAATCGATCTCCTTGGCCTCGAACATGCCCTGCAGCTCCTCAAAGGTCATAACAAAGTCCACATCGGAACGGATGTCCTCCCGGATGGCCTCCAGCTTCTTAGCGGCGCAGGGACCTACAAAGACCACCTTGCAGCCGGGATACTGCTTTTTCATCAGCCGGGCAGTAAAGACCATGGGAGTCAGAGTCATGGAGATGTTCTGTGCCTCCCCGGGGAACAGCTTATAGATCATGGAGTGCCATGCAGGACAGCAGGAGGTTGCCATGTACTTCTGCTCACCGGGCACTTTTTCCAGGAAGTCTTTTGCCTCCTCAATCGTACACATATCCGCGCCCATTGCCACTTCCACGACCCGGGAAAAGCCCAGCTGCTTCATGGCTGCGATAAACTTACCGGGGGTGGAGTGCTTGCCAAACTGTCCGATGAATGCCGGTGCTACAATGGCGATCACTTTGTCGCCCTTGAGAATAGACTGAATTACCTGGAAAATCTGTCCCTTGTCCACAATAGCACCAAAGGGGCAGCTCACAAGGCACTGACCGCAGGCTACGCACTTTTCCTGGTTGATTACTGCACGGCCATGCTCATCAGAACCAATGGCGTCCATGCCGCAGGCGGCCTGACAGGGCCGTTCCAGATGGATGATGGCATTATAGGAGCACGCCTTGGCGCATTTTCCGCACTTGATACACTTATCCGGATCAATGTAGCTTTTACCATTCACAAAGGAGACCGCATCCTTGGGGCAAACCTTTTGACAGGAGGCAGCCAGACAGTTCTGGCAGCTTTCCGTGACCCGGTACTGGTTTGTGGGACAAGCGTGGCAGGCGTAGGAGATGATGTTGATCAATGGTGGCTCATAGTACTGCTCTGCCACCGCCGCAGCATCCATACCCTCTGTCATCAGAGTTCGGGTCTGGATAGGCCGGATGGGCAGACCCATGGCAAGACGTACCCGCTCACCGGCGATTGCCCGCTCCAGAAACACGGATTCCCGGTGCAGGGGCTGATCGCCGGGCACGATCACATAGGGCAGATCCTCTGCCCGGGAGTAGTCGCCGCCGGCGTAGGCCATTTTGGCCACCTCGGTGAATACTTTTTTGCGGATATCGGTAATCAGGGATGGGATTCCTCTCATTTTTTGTCTCCTATTCGGCTATACTTTCTAGTAAACAATCCTATTTAACAACAATTATAACAATATAAAGCAAATAGTCAAGGGAACTCCATTACACATCTTGCTGTTTTTCTTTGCAAATCCTGTTGGTGATTTTTCGATGATTTTTTGTTTGCTTTTTGCGGACGATTCATATATAATACAGATAGCTGTTTTACAGACAGTTATCGATATCCGGACGTGGCTCAGTTGGGGAGCGAGGCGACTGCCGCCTGTGGCGGAGCAAAGGAGCTGAGATAGTGGCTGCGGTCGGCAGATGATGAAGCCGCTCCGTCGGCGACGAAGATGTCGGGCACCGCAACAGGAAGAGCACTTCCTTTCCGCTTTATGCCTTCATTTCAACTTAATATACCCGGACGTGGCTCAGTTTGGTAGAGCGCTTGCTTTGGGAGCAAGATGCCGCAGGTTCAAATCCTGTCGTCCGGACCAAAAATCGGCAATTCTCGACAGAGGATTGCCGATTTTACTTATTCACTTTTCACTATTCACTCTTCACTAAAAACACCGCCGATTTTTGGAAAGTAATAAGTAATAGTGAATAGTGAAGAAGTTGTGGTATCCGCTTCGCGGATGAAATTAATTTCACTCTGTGTTAGTAGCACGCTTATTCCTTGACCCTTCGTATGAAATATGATAATATAAATATGATGAGTATTCCTACTCATCGCTGATTGCAGAGTGTTTCATCTGAGGAAGAGGAGCTAGGTTTTATGCTGAACTCTGGTGCGGTACTGCAACAGTTGGTATTGTTCCACCTTAAAATGCCCTCAGGACAATACCTCACTTGATAATTTGAGAATATTTACTCTTCCTTAATTGCAAAAACCATTGGTATTACTCGCTTTTTGCTTAAATCCTATAAAACAACTCGGACCAGAAAAAGCACGCTTCGGCGTGCTTTTTCAACGAAATTCACCCTAACGGGTGGATGAAATCATCTTCGATGATGAAATCCCCTGCGGGGATGAAATTCGGCTCGATGCCGAATGGGTGGATTTAATTTCATCTGCGCAAGCAGATTTCATCCTTGCATCAGCAAGGATTTCATAATTTATGTAAGCGTTCAAGGTCATACGCAAAATTGGTAAACATGTTTTTGGGCCCATTCACATATCGAGTGTCCATAACGGATTTGACATTGTGATCACTTGGTTTTATAGGGGTATTTGCGCAAAAGATGTCCCTACGAACCATATTTTGTTGATTTATTCGATGTGGTTCATTATAATGAAAGCACCAAACGTAAGGAGACCAGATGCGGGATTGGATATGTTCTAATCCATATTGAATTCTTACATCAGGCTAATGGATGAAAACAACGCGAGTAAATACTGCAAGATGACTGGGACGAAATTGTAACCGGTTACGGGAAGTGACATTTTCCTTGTTGCATATATTTCGCGCTAATTTGGTCAGGAGTACTACTATGGAATACAATGTTTTAATGAATTTGGTATCAGAAATTGGTTCCCGCTTGGCTATGGCAGGAGCTGAGACCTATCGGGTAGAGGAGAGCGTTATTCGGATCCTCAGCGCCTATGGATTCACAGCTAAGGTCTATTCCGTACCAAACAGCTTGATTATTACCCTTTTGGTCCCGGACGGTCTTCCCATTACCCAGCTTTGCCGAGTGGAAAGCCACGGAAATGATCTAGATGCGGTGGAACAGTATAGCAACCTCAGCCGCCGCATTTGTGCCGAAGTACCCCCTCCCCAGCAGGCACTGCAATGGCTTCAATGCACTGAAAAAGCCTGCAGGCACTATGGTCTTCCTATAACCCTGCTGGGTCACATATTGGTGGCCAGCGGGTTCTGCATTTTCTTTGGAGGCAGTCTGAAGGATTGCCTGTGCGCCGGCCTGTGCGGCCTGTTATTAGGTCTTATGACCCATTATCTGGACAAGGTAAAAACCAATGCTTTCTTCCAGAAAATTGCGGCAGCCTTTATAATGGCCTTCTCTGCCTACACCCTTGGAACGCTGGGTGCTGCGGACAATGTAGATACTGTGGTCATCGGCACGCTGATGCTTTTGGTGCCAGGGCTGTTGTTCACAAACGCCCTTCGGGATATTATTTTTGGTGATACTAATTCCGGTATCAACCGGATTGTAGAAGTTCTGTTGATTGCCGCAGCGGTTGCGCTGGGTACTGCCGCTGCTTGGAACTTGAGTATTTCTCTATGGGGTCGCCTTGCTGTCACACCGTCCCTGCCCTACGGTCCACTACTTACTTGCATTGTCAGTTTTGTGGCCTGTGTGGGCTTTGTAATTGTATTCAACATTCACGGCTACGGTAACCTCCTGTGTGCACTGGGAGGTAGCATCACCTGGGGTGCCTATTGTATTGCGACATACTTTGGTTGTGGTGACCTTTTGTGCTACTTCATCGCCACCATCACTGCAGCAACCTTCGCTGAGGTGATGGCCCGGTTGCGAAAATACCCCGCCACCTCCTATCTTATCATCTCCTTACTGCCTTTGATACCCGGCGCAGGCATTTACCATACTGCGCAGCAGGCTGTGCAGGGCAATGTGGATGGCTTCATTTCCTATGGTGCCCAGACCCTGGCCATCGCCGGTGCTATAGCTGTTGGAATTCTATTGGTTAGTTCCACTGTACGAATCGTACAGGCTCGGCGCAGTGATAGAAAGAGCCTTCTGGGAAAAGAACCGGATCGAGTATAATATGTACAAGACAGATGAAGTTGTGATTACTTGCTTTTTGCTTGAATCCTATAAAACAACTCGTACCATTCAGGTGAAGGACACCCTTCCGGTAGCCTTCACCTGAATTTTTTTCGCACAGGATTTGAACCCATCTAAATGCAATGCGGATGAGCATTGCTCACTGCGGCTTGACGCAGTGAATCCTCTATTTTCGCAAAGCGAACATGCATATTAAATCCTGTCGTGCGGATCCAAAGTCCAAAATCCGTTTGTGCCGAGTCTAGACGTTTCTGTTTGCATATTCTCCCGGTGGTTGTAAACACTAGTCTCAAAGGAGTGGTTTTATGGACAGACAAGAACTTGTAAAGCAGACCCTGGATCAAATTCCGCAGGCGAATTCCAACGCAAGGCGGATCATTGGTCTTGTGAAGGAAGGCGGCAGAATCACCGGCTATCAGCTGTCTGACAACACCGTTGTGGAAAAGCAGCAGGCCGTGGATATGGCAAAGCAGGGCCAGATCGCCGGTGTGGGAATTGCCCACCGGGGAGATACGGAATATCTCAAATCTATCCCCGACGGCAGCGAGAATAACAACCTTGGAAACCTTCCCTCGATTTCGCCAAACACCCAATCATAAGCAAACCGCTCCCGGAGACGGGAGCGGTTTTTCGTTTTCCATATAACCCAGTTCTGTCGATTGCCGTTACCGATTGATAGCCAGACCGTGTAGCCTTTGGGATCGGGATTTAATTTTGAAAGGCGATGGCTTGTTCTTTTTTCAGCGGGTAGGCAATCAGCGCGCTGCCTTCCAGATTTTCCCGATACATGTCCACAGCATTTATCTGACTGTTATCATAGGTGGTATAATAGTACACGCCCTTGTCGGTATTGCAGCAGGAGCTGTATACGGTGATGTCATATAAGTCAGGGTCAACCTGTACACAGCCTCTCTGCCGTTCCACGGACTTTAATATATGAAAAAACTGGCTGACGCTTTCTGTTTCGGTTGCTCCGGATACGGAATTCAGTTTCACAAATGTCGCTCTAACAAATCTGGACACAGACGACACATCCCCGGGCAGGCCAATGGCGCCCATTCCCCGGCTGTATGACTTTAAGTCCAAATCCTCCGCAAAGGTATTTTCCGGAGTTTTGCATGTCAGATGCATGTAATGATTCAGATTGAGCATGTGATAGTCGAACTCGGGGTCGTTGGTCAGAACGCCCACTGGATTCTCATAGATTTTCACGCCTTCCTTCACAGATTCCAGAGTGATGGCGCGTTCTGTGTCTGCAATGATCCAATGCAGAGGTGACGCAGGCAGTTGGTCACGAAAATCCTCATCCGTCACATTGATCCGCGTCAACAGCGCTTGGGCTTCTGAAACCGATGCGCACTGGCCCAGGACCCAGGGAATCAGCTCAAATGAGGCTACATTGTCCTTACCCGCCAGATAGGGCTTATAGACAGCTGTTTTGGGAAAATGCAAACCAGCGATGCTCAGGCCCTTTTCATTGGTTGCGTCGTAATATAAAGGATATTCTTCTACAATATACGCCATGCCGATCATGGCATAGTGATTCTTCATCTGTCCCATGTTCCGAAAGCGAAACACATAATTTCTGGGTGTAACTGTGACCGTTTCGTGATACGAGTATTCCAGATCCAGATTTCTCCCAAAATAATGATCCTTTGTTTGATAGGTAACGGCTGTACACATATTGCTGATTCCTCTCATCGGATTTTCTTTTTCGAACAAATTCTTGCCGATGGCAGCAGGCAATATACCCGGAATCATCCCCATGATCCCGGATTTTTTCCTTTGGGCGTTATAAAAATACCGATGGGTGCAATTTGCAACATTTTTTGTTTTCTGTATGATAGAATATGGTCACAGGAGGTGAGCTGATGAAGTTCAAACTGATCATCGACAAAGAAAAAGACGAGGAGGTGGTGGCAACCGTTCACAGTCGCACCGCCCTGATCGACGAGATCGAAGCGCTGATCCAGCAGTATGCAGGTACAGACCGCATCCCCGGCTACACCGAGGATGACATCAAAATGCTCCGTGTTTCCGAGATCGAATGCGTTACGGTACTGGACGGCAAAACCTACGCCATCGATCGTAAGAACCGCCAGTACAGGCTAAGGCAGCGTCTGTATGAATTGGAGCAGCAGCTCCCCTCGTCTTTCATTCGCATCAACAAAAGCACATTGGCAAATGAATCTCGTCTGGATCGGTTTCGTGTTACTTACGCAGGCAGCGTGGATGCTGTTTTCAAATGCGGCTACACGGAATACGTTTCCCGGCGGTGCTTTGCTCAAATCAAAAGGAGGTTTGAAACAAAATGAAGAAGTTTTGGCAAGCGTTTTTCTTAAGAGGTCTGATCTGCGCCGGCGGCGGACCGGTGGTTTTGGCCATTATTTACGGCATTCTGGGCGCCACCGGCGCTGCGGAAGCATTCTCCCCCAGAGAGGTATGTTTGGGCATCCTGACCATCACGCTGCTGGCCTTTATTGCCGCCGGCATGACCGCTATCTATCAGATGGAGCAGCTGCCTCTGCCCATTATGATCCTGCTCCATGGCGGCGCGCTTTACATTGCCTATATCCTCACCTATCTGCTCAATGGCTGGCTGCAAAACTCCATGATCCCCGTTTTGGTGTTCACCGGTATTTTTGTCGTCGGCTATGCCCTCATTTGGGTCATGATCTACCTTATTGAGCGGTCTAAAGCTGAAAAACTCAACAAAATGCTCAAGTAATACGCGAACATGGCGGCAGGGAGACTAAACTCTCTGCCGCCATGCTTCTATACGTTTTGTTTTTCGATACGCTCAAAAATATAGGTCATCAAGTCCTCTTTGCAGGACAGCTCCAAGACATACTGAAATTCATTGTACAGGATTTGCTCTGCATCCTTGAAAAAGCGTTCATCGGACATATGCAGGCGTTTCCCCTCTGCCTCCCGGTCTTTTTTATGTGCATAAATGGCCTTGATCATTTTGATCAGTTCCAAATGATCTCCGCCGGCAAGAATTTCCTTGTACCGTTCTTTGCGTTCGTTTTCGTTTTCAACCCATACCGCATTTTCCGACTGCATAGAATCGATCAGAGTGTGGATCTGGTCTTTGGTCAGCAGGCGGCGCATCTTTTTCAGAACATGCGCATTGTCTGTAGGGGCAAAAATCGTAGAGCCTTGATCCTGAATCGGCTTTAGAACATAATATGTCTTCTTGGTTCCGCCGACGTTTTTTTCTTCCATATCTACAATATTACAAACGCCCTGCGCTCCATATATGATCACATCATTTACCTTGAACACTGCCGCCAACCTCCCAATCTACCCATCGTCTTTATTATACCTTTTATTTTTTTGAAATTCAAAAGGATTTTTGCCAGAATTTTCAGCAAAAATATAGCAAACCATGCGCAAACTGTATAAAAAGCATATAGCTGTTCCAAACCACAAAAAGACCAATCATGGCTGACATGCATTTAAGGGCAACACTTCGTAAGGAAGTGTTGCCCTTGGCCTCTATCTTGATTTTACTTTGTCCTAAACCTGTATCCGGTCAAACAGTTCAAACTGGTTTCGGTTGGTTTTCAGATACCCTTCCTTTTGCAGCTTACTCAGCTCCACCGACATAGCCGCCCGCTCCACACACAGGTAATCTGCCAGCTGCTGCCGGTCATAGGGAATGGTAAAGCTAAGCTTCCCCTGCCGCATAGATTCTGCCGACAAGTACGACAGGATCTTCTCCCGGGTGCTGCGTTTTGCCATATGGGTGACCTTTTCATTCAGGTTCAGCACTTTTTGTGCCATCACCGACACCAGATTTCGAATCAGGTGGTTATGGTGCGCACAGGCGGTGGGGCAGGTTTGCAGGAGCTTTCCTAAATTGAGGAGCATGATCTGCGAATCTTCCTCCGCTACCACGCTGACATTCAGTACAGAGCTGGGGATCGCCGCAAAGGGCTCGGCAAAAAACTCCCCCACTCCGGTGCGGTGCATAATATTTCGGTGTCCCCACAGGTCCTCTTGCACAGAAAGCACCGTGCCCCGGAGCACCAGTCCCATGGCTTCCGTGCTGTCGCCCACACGGAAGATGTACGCATCCTTCTTTTTCTCAACAACCGTAGCCTTGACGCAGTGCAGAACAGACAGGATCTCCTCCTCCGTCATGCCCTGAAAGAGCGGAGTGTTTCGCAGCACAAACAGATATTGTTCCATGGCCGACTCCTTCTCAACTGTTTTTTCTATTATATCAATCCTTGATACTGCCGTCAATGCCGATGGTCACCACCTGCCAGGGGATGAACTTTCCGCTTTGCTGTAAGGCGTTCTTTGCGGCAAACTCCAACCCGCCACAGCAGGGCACTTCCATTCGGACTACGGTCACACTTTGAATGTCATTGTTACGAATGATCTGTGTCAGCTTTTCGCTGTAATCGATGCTATCCAGCTTAGGGCAGCCCACCAATGCCACTTTCCCCCGAATAAAATCCTCATGAAAACGTGCATAAGAAAATGCAGTGCAGTCCGCAGCGATCAGCAGCTTTGCCCCATTAAAGTAGGGTGCTTGTATGGGTGCCAGCTTGATCTGCACAGGCCAGTTCTGCAATTGGGAGATGCTGACACTGGGCACGACAGGGGTTTGCTCCCGCTGGATCTGCTTGGCGGCAGCACCGGGGCAGCCGCCGGAAGGACAGGCATGGGCCTTCTTGGCCATATTGGCTTTCACCGCTTCCTCGTCATAGGGGGCAGCCTCCCGTTCCACAAATGTAATGGCATTGGTAGGACAGGTGGGCAGGCAATCGCCCAAGCCGTCACAATAGTCATCTCTGAGCAGCTTTGCCTTACCGTCTACAATGCCGATGGCGCCCTCGTGGCAGGCATCGGCGCAAATACCGCAGCCGGTGCATTTCTCTTCATCGATCTCAATAATTCTTCTTTTCATCCCACTCTCTCCTTTTTCTGATTGGCGGCGATCTCCATCATGGCGTTGTACATCTCTTCTCCCACGCATTTTTTGGCGTAGGCACACCATTGTACGCAGCTTAATGTATCGTTGTAGGCAACAAATCCGCAATGCTCACAGGGCATTTGCGTATCGATGGAAAACATTTCAATCTCATGACCGCAATTGGGGCAAATCTTCTCAATAATCGTGGGAGTTCTGGGTTTCCCTTGGCATCCGTCCATGGTCATAATGATCCCTCCTTTACTTTCTGTAGGGATCATATCATAACATTTCTATCTTGTATGTTTGTTTTCAAACATTATTGCAAGAAAAATGATCGGCTGAGCTGTTACACTCAGCCGACTATATATCTTATTTTACAATTGGCTTACCAGATCTTTCAAGTCTTTCCGCTTTTTAGTGCGGAGCTTGTCATCCTCTTTGGCATAGCCCACGGTGATGACCAGGCGGACAGTTCCATCCAAATGGCAGATGTCCTTGATCTTATCACTGTCCAGCCAGCCCAGGATGCAGGTTCCCAGACCCTGAGCGGTAGCCTCTGCGGTGATGTAAGCTGCGGCTATGCCGATGTCGATAGAGCGATAGTCATTGCCCTTGACCTTGGCGCCCACAGCAGCGCTCTTACAGTAGGGCTCTTCCGAAATTACCAGCAGAACCTGAGCATCGGTTGCGAACTTGTTCATGCCCATTCCCTGGCAGGCCTTGGCAACCGCCTTTGCCTTTTCTCCACGGCAGACCGAGAAATGATAGGGCTGCCCGTTGCAGGCAGAGGGAGAAAGCCGTGCCGCTTCCAGAATGGCAGCAAGCTTTTCCTCTTCAACCTCTTTGGTAGGATCATAGCTCCGACAAGACTGCCGGACCTGTGCAATTTCCGTAAAGTTCATATTCGCGCCTCCGCACAGTGGGTTTTAGTCCAGGGGCTTCATTGTGGGGATTAGGCGGGATAGAACTTATATCCTTATTTATCCTGCCTTTTTCTGATTTCGTTAATCCAAAGCGTTTTCATTGTTGGACACAACCTATCATAAACTGGCATAACTTTATTCCATTTGTCGTAAAATCTGTCGTAAAAATATGAATGTGTTTACTATGCACGACAATGAAGTACATATTCTCCAATATGAAGAATTACTGCTTTTTCATCTGCCGCAGGAACAACAATACGGCTAATACGAGCAGAATAACGGCATATCCGAGCACCCACCAAACATGAGGGAAAATCCCTGCAAAATCACCTGCAAGCACAGCCCGTTCCATCTCTACTGCGTGAACAAACGGAAGTGCGTATGCAATCTTCTTAAACACACCGCCCACAAGGTCAAGATCAAACCAAACACCCGACAACCACGCTGAGAGGTTAGTTAGTAACGCACCGCAGATACCACCTACCTGCTTATCGTTCAATACGCTTCCGCAAAGGAGTCCTAAAGCAATGTAGAGGATGGCTATGGGAATAATAAATATAACAGCGTACAAAATATTGACCGTAATTTCTAATCCAAGAATAATAGCGGCAATATAGCAGATGACGCATTGAGCGACAGAAATCGGAATGATCGGCAACGTATAACCGAGAATGAAGTCCAGAGGGGTCAATGGCGTTGTATACAAACGCTGCAATAGCGAACTGCCTCTGTCTTTTGCGATAATGGTTGCCGAAAACAGTGTCATAAAAGCCAGACCGAAAACCGTTATACCCGGAGTTAAATGCTGTATTTCAAACAGTTTTACGGGGATATTTGCTTGTATAGCGCTTAACAACAAAATCAAAACAAGGGGAAAGCCGAGTCCAAAGAAAAGTGTCAATGGATCTCGTAATATTTCTTTTGTATTTTTGTTTGCAAATGTGAGCATTCTCATCTTGCCACCCCCTTAACAATACGAATAAATGCTTGCTCGAAAGTATCCGTTCCTGCCGTTTCCTTAAGCTTGTCAGCAGTATCGCAAATCAGTAGCTTGCCGTCTTTCATAATTGCGATACGGTCAGACAAAGCTTCTGCTTCTTCCATATAGTGCGTTGTCAAAACAATGGTAACCTTCCCTTTCAGAGAATGTATCAACTCCCACAAATCACTTCTGGCAAGCACATCAAGACCAAGTGTAGGTTCATCAAGGAATACTATCTCCGGCTCGCTGATCAGTGCCATTGCAATACTAAGTCTTCGTTGCCAGCCACCGGACAGTTTGCCGGCTTTTTTCTTAAGAATAGTTTCAAATCCAAACAGTTCTGTCAATTCTGCAATTTTCGCATTTTGCTTGTCCTTTGTAAAACCGTGAACACCGCACATCAATTCAAGGTTTTCATGAACTGAAAGACCGACTGCAACCGCAGTTTCCTGCGGAGAAACGGCTATGAGCGATTTCACAGCGGCAGTATCTTTGCAAATGCTTTTTCCATTAATAAAGGCATCTCCGCTTGTAGGTTGTGTAAGGCATGAAAGCATTTTAATTGTTGTTGTTTTGCCGGCACCGTTTACACCTAATAAAGAATACAATTCGCCTTGTTTGACCTGCAAATTTAATTGATCTACTGCAACTGTATCCTTATATTTTTTAGTTAGATTAGCAGTCCTTATGGCATACATACAATCTGTCCTTTCCGTAAATGTGTTTTGCTGAATTATACCACTTCAGTTATGAAAAATCTCGTTTTTCATCTATTCGGTTCTATTTCTTTTGTAAGCGGTAATCCAGTTGCTACATTGTTAATGCTATGCTTACGACACCTTATTGTCGTAATTTTCAAGGACTGTTCACTGTATATTTGTCGTAAAGCTGTCGTAGAACGCATTTTTGCACAATAATTTGGATAAGCAAAAAGCCGAAAACGCCTTAAAAAAGCGTTTTCGGCTTAGTTTTACTCTGAAAGGGGTTTCATTGTTGGGAAAAGTATTACCTCACGGATAGTATCGGAATTTGTAAGCAGCATAACCGCGCGGTCGATACCGATGCCCATACCGCCTGTGGGAGGCATACCGTATTCCATAGCTGTGAGGAAATCCTCATCAAGCATCTCGGCCTCGTCGTCGCCACGTTCTCTAAGCTCTAACTGCTTTTCAAAGCGCTCGCGCTGAACGATGGGGTCGTTAAGCTCGGAGTATGCGTTTGCAAGCTCGCTGTGGCATACAAACAGCTCAAAACGCTCGGTAAGGCGCGGATCCTCAGGTGATGCCTTTGTAAGCGGGGATACCTCAACGGGGTACATAGTAATAAATGTAGGCTGTATAAGCTTTTCCTCAACCCTTTGGTCAAAGCAGGCATAAAGCGCGTTGCCCCAGGTTTTATCTGCGGTGTCGGCAAGCTCAACGCCGATGCTTTCTGCCGCCTTTACGGCCTCGGCATCATCGGTGATAGCACCGAAATCAATACCAGCGTACTGCTTTACAGCGTCTACCATTGTAAGTCTGCGCCAGCCAGGGGTCAGGTCAATCTTTTCGCCGAGCCACTCAACCTCGTAGCTGCCGTGAATTGCCTTTGCGGCGCCCGAAATAATGCCTTCGGCAATATCCATCATATCGTGGAAATCGGCATAGGCCTGATAAAGCTCAACCGTTGTAAATTCGGGGTTGTGCTTGGGGTCCATACCCTCGTTTCTAAAAATTCTGCCTATTTCGTAAACCCTGTTCATACCGCCGACAATAAGGCGCTTTAGGGGAAGTTCGGTTGCGATGCGCATATACATAGGTATATTTAAGGTGTTGTGGTGGGTCACAAAGGGACGAGCCGCCGCGCCGCCTACGATGGTGTTA
>JAZOBL010000079.1:0-7355 GCA_045595945.1 Faecousia sp. | reverse complement strand
ATGCCGCAGCCGGTACCGCAGAAAATCACCGCCACCGTTGGTGGAATCCTCCACAAACCGCAGGCAGTTCTCCTCCACGAACGCCAGCACCTCCGTGCGGGTTACCTCCAGCATGGGGCGGATAATGTTGCCCCGTACCGGGGCGATCCCCCCCAGGCCCTTCAGCCCGGTGCCCCGCACCAGATGCAGCAGCACGGTTTCCGCGTTGTCATCGGCGGTGTGGGCAGTAGCCACCTTGCCGGGATAGGCCGTGAAACAGCGATAGCGGGCTTCCCGCGCCGCTGCCTCCAGCCCCTTTTCCCCTGCCACCACTTTATCGGTGGCACAGTGCAGGGGGATATCCCAAAGGGCACATAGTTTTCGGACAAATTCTTCATCCCGGTTGGATTCCTCCCCCCGGAGCTGATGATTAAAATGGTAAGCCTCCAGGGTAATACCCAGCTTCTCCTTCAGCAAAAACAGGGCGTACAGCAGCGCCGTGGAATCCGCGCCGCCGGACACCGCCACCGCCACCGGATCCCCGGGCCGCACCATGGCATATCGCCGCAGGAAGGCTTCGACCTTATTCAGCATGCTTCCACTCCCGGTCGGCAAAGGTCTGGTACTGAGGGATCCACTGCAGCTTTACGGTACCCACCTCACCGTGGCGGTTCTTGGACACGATACATTCTGCCACACCTTTATCCTCGGTATTTTCATTATAATATTCATCCCGGTACAGGAACAGGACCTCGTCGGCGTCCTGCTCAATAGCGCCGGATTCCCGCAGATCTGACAGCATAGGCCGCTTGTCCGTCCGGCTCTCCGGACCACGGGACAACTGACTCAAACAGATGACCGGAACATTCAGCTCCTTGGCCATGATCTTCAAGGAGCGGGAGATCTCACTGACCACATTCACACGGCTGTCGCCGCCCTTGCCGTAACCAGAGCCGTTCATCAGTTGCAGGTAGTCAATGACCACCATGCCCAGATTTTCCAGCCGGCGGCATTTGGCATTCATCTCCGCCACCGTAATGGAAGGGTTGTCGTCAATGCGGATGTCGGTCTGACTCAAAGAAGCAGATGCCATACACAGCTTGCTCCACTCCTCTTCCGTCAGCTTGCCGGTAGCCATCTTCTGTCCGTCCACAAAGCTCTCCATGGCCAGCAGACGCATAGCCAGCTGCTCCCGGGACATTTCCAGATTGAACATAGCCACGGTCTTATTGTATTTCTTTGCCACATTCAGCGCCAGATTCAGCGCAAAGGCAGACTTGCCCATGGCAGGTCTTGCCGCCACCAGCAGAAGATCGGACTTATTTAAGCCATTGATCTTCTTATCCAGATCCCGCATACCGGTGGACATGCCGGGAATGGCAGAGTCGGACTGACTTAGCTCCGTCAAACGGTCAAAAACCTTATGCAGGGTCACGCCGATATGTTCCAGAGATTCGTTGTGCTCCCCTTTTCGCAGGGCGTAGATCTTCTTTTCCGCGCTTTCCAAAATTTCAGAGGGACTGCCCACCTGATCATAGACCATCTGGGAGATCTCACCGGAGGCATCCGCCAGACCCCGGAGCATAGCCTTTTCCCGGACGATATTGGCATACCGCACCGCGTTGGCCGCTGTAGGGGTGATCTGCATCAGCTGCATCACATAGTCCCGGGAATTATCATGATGTACGCCCAGCTCCCGCATTTTATCCAGTACGGTCACCGGGTCAACGGTCTGGGAGAAATTGAACATGGTATAGATGGTCTCATAGATCTCCCGATTCTGCTGCAGATAGAAATCCTCCGGACGCACCAGTCCGATCACATCTGTCAGACACCGGCTGTCAATAAGAATCGAACCCAGTACCGCCTGCTCTGCCTCCAAAGACTGAGGGGGCTGTCGGTTCAACAGTTCTTCATCCATATTACAAATCTCCCTTCCTTGGAGTTTTCACAAGACTATCAGATCTCTTCGATCTTTACGGTCAGGGGGGCAGTGATCTCATAGCCCAGCTTGCACTGGACAGTATAGGTGCCCACATTTTTGATGGCATCGCTGATGACGATCTTCCGCTTGTCCAGCGCGATACCGGACTGAGCCTTCAGGGCATCGGCAATTTCCTGATTGGTCACAGAGCCGAACAGCTTGCCAGCACCGCCGCCCTTTGCCTTGACGATCAAAGTCATAGCCCGCAGCTGCTTGGAAACTTCCAGCGCCTCTGCCCGCTCCTTAGCTGCCTTTTCTGCGGCAGCCTTATCATTCATGCGCATGGTATTGATGGCATCGGCAGTGGCTTCCATAGCCAGCTTCTTGGGTAGCATATAGTTTCTGGCGTAGCCGTCGGAAACCTCCAGCATCTGGCCCTTCTTGCCTTTTCCCTTCACATCCTGCAGTAAAATCACTTTCATAGTCTTTTCTCCTTAGCTCTCAAAAAAAGTATCGATGGAGGCAACCAGCTTATCCAGCACCTCTTTGACATTGGTATCCGGGATCTGGGCACCTGCGGTTGCGGTATTGCCGCCGCCACCCAGAGGCTCCAAAATCACCTGCACATTGGTCTCTCCGATGGAACGGGCAGACACGATCACCTGCTCCCCATCCGGGTACAGCACAAAAGAGGCGGTAATGCCGGAGATGTTCAGCAGTTCATCCGCAGCCTTGGAGGCCAATGCCCGATTGGTGGAGGCGTTCAGCGCCGCAATGGCGATCTCATGCCGGTACAGACGGGCGGATTTAATGATCTGGTACTTGGCCATGGTCTCCTGGAAGTCATTTTGCAACAGTTTCTTCACTTCCACCGTATCCGCACCCAGCTGCCGCAGGTAGGCTGCCGCCTCAAAGGTACGCTCACCGGTACGGACATTGAAGTTCTTGGTATCCAGGAAGATGCCCGCCATCAGCGCCTTGGCCTCAATGGGCAGCACATCCTTCTTCTCCACCGCGTATTGCAGAAGCTCCGTTACCAGCTCCGACGCAGAGGAGGAATAGGGCTCGTGGAGATTGACCACCACAGGCTTGATATAGTCCGCCGCACGGCGGTGATGATCCACAACGCAGATCTTCGGCACAGCCTCCAGCAGGTGCTTGCACTCCACCTGATCCGGGCGGTTGGTATCCACCACCACCAGGGTGGAACGGTTGTCACTGAGTAGCAACGCATCCTGCCCGGAGATAAAGACATTCTTATACTCCGGCACCGCCTGCATGTCCTCCAGCAGATTGGGCGCCATATTGTTCTGCAGATCCAGCACAATGTGGGCATCCTTCCCCTGCTTCCGGCACAAGCAGTAGATGCCCGCCGCAGCGCCGATGGAGTCCAGATCCGCATTCTTGTGACCCATGATAAATACCTGAGAGCTTTGGGCGATCAGTTCCATCATGGAGTTGGCGGTGACCCGGGAGCGAACCTTGCTGCGCTGCTCCGCCTCTTTGTTCCGGCCTCCGTAGAAGTTGAAATTCACCCGGTCCTTGATGACTGCCTGGTCACCGCCCCGGCTCAGGGCCATCTCGATGGCAAGAGAAGCGAAGGCAAAGCCCTCTTCAAACGTCTCTGCGTCCACACCCAGGCCGAAGGAAATGGATGCGGCAAGACCCGAGGGGCTGGTGATCTCATGGACATCCTCCAACAGGGAGAATTTATTTTCAACAGCACGCTTCAGATCCCGCTTTTCAAACACAAATAGATACCGGTTCCGCTCCAGCCTGCGCAGCAGACCGTGATAGCCTTCCGTCCACTGGGTGATGGCATCGTTGATCCGGGCATTTAGGGTGGAGACTGCGCCTTCTGTCAGATTCTTGGTCAGTTCCTCATAGTTGTCCACCAGAATAATGGACACCACCGGACGGGAGCGGATGTACTCATCCCGCACCTGGTAAAGCTCTGTCAGGTCGGTGAAATACAGCACACCCAACGGGATGTCATCGGGATCATTGGCGCGCACCACGGCGCCGTACACCCGGTAGCGGCGTTTCTGCAGGGTCACATCATAAGGATACTCCGGTTTTCCGGAGATCAGCCACTGGGTATCAAAGCCGGGGAGCAGATCTGCCATGTTCCGTTCTGTCATCACATCACTGAAGCCGGTCAGTGTGACAAACCGGTGGTTGGTATACACGATACCGCCGTCTGCCAGGCGCACCACAGCCATGGGGAAGGGTGTCTGCTGGCCCTCCACGCCGGTCTGCTGGTCCATGGTCTTGGTGATGAAGGATTTCAGCTGTTTTTTACGGCGAGACCGGGAAACAAGATAGATTGTCAGCATTAGGCCGCCCACAACCAACTCTACTGCCGCCAGCACGAAATACTGCATGAGTGCAGCTGCCAGCGCAAACAGGATCAAAACCGCAAAATACAGTCCCATCCCCGGCTGCAAGAGCCTTCTGATCTTCTTGTTCAATGTCATCGCCTCCCTAAAATGAGCCTACTGCCCACAATAACCTATTATTTCACCATTATAGCAAATTGTAACAGATCCTGCAACCATATTTTTACCCCTGTGGCGGTTTTTTCGCCGCTATTATGGCAGCTTTTTTGAAAATAAGGGTATACATTTTGGCCCTTTTGTGTTATACTGTACGTAATCGCACCGGGTGGACAGACCCGTGCAGCCGTCCTCGCATCCAGCGGGATGGGGGACATTTTTGTAAACTTACATAAAATTTGCAGGCGTTTTGACTTTTACGGCGGTACAGGGTCGGATAAAAGTGCAGGATGGCTGCCTGTTTGTTGTGTCTAAAATCGAAAGGAGTATTGATTCTAAATTGGCTGAGAAGTTAAAAATTATCCCCTTAGGCGGATTGGATGAGATCGGTAAGAACATTACCGTTTTTGAATACGGAAAAGATATGATCGTGGTGGACTGCGGTGTAGGGTTTCCAGATGAAGAAATGTACGGCGTGGATCTGGTGATCCCCGATTTCTCTTACCTGGTGCAAAACGCCAAAAAGCTGCGGGGTATGTTCATCACCCACGGTCACGAAGACCATATTGGTTCCATACCCTACTGCATGCAGCAGGTGGTGTGCCCCATCCACGGCACCGCCATGACCAACGGCTTGATCAAGCTGAAGCTGGAAGAGCACAGGCTGGCCGATAAGGTCAAGCTGATCACCCACAAGCCCGGCGATGTGGTGAAAGCCGGCTGCTTCAGTGTGGAATTTATCCATGTGAACCATTCCATCGCCGACGCGGTGGCCTTCGCCATCAAGACCCCTGTGGGTACCATCGTCATGACCGGCGACTTCAAGATCGACCCTACCGCCAAGGACGGCATGATCGACCTGACTCGTCTGGGTCAGCTGGGCAATGAAGGGGTGCTGGCACTGCTGGCGGACTCCACCAATGTGGAGCGTCCCGGCCATACCCCCAGTGAGAATGTGGTGGCCGAGGGTCTGGACCGGCAGTTCAAAAACTGCGACAGCCGGATCATTGTCACCACCTTTGCCTCCAACATGCACCGAATCGAAGCAGTGTTGGCCACCGCCCGCCGCTACGGCAGAAAAGTCGCCGTATCCGGCCGCAGCATGGAAAATATGCTGAAGGTCGCCCAGGAATTAGGCTATATCAAGATCCCCGCCGGTACATTGGTGGATCTGGCCAGCATCAAGAGCCTGCCTAAGAACAAGGTGGTGATCGTGTCCACCGGCTCCCAGGGCGAGAACATGTCCGCTCTGTACCGGATGGCCTTCTCTACCCATCGGCAGGTGGAGATCCAGGCCGGTGACCGGATCATCATTTCCGCATCTGCCATCCCCGGCAACGGAAAGGCTGTTTCCCGTATCATCAATGAGCTGTACCGCAAGGGTGCGGATGTGGTGTATGAGAAGAGCGAAGGGCTGCACGTATCCGGTCACGCCTGCCAGGAAGAACTGAAGATCATCCACGCATTAACCAAGCCCAGATTCTTCATCCCCGTACACGGAGAGCAGCGGCATCTGCAGCTCCACGGCAGACTGGCAAAGCAGATGGGTGTGTCTCCCAAAAACATCTGCATCTCCGAGATCGGCAGTGTGATCGAGCTGAGCAGAAAGACCTGCAAAATAAACGGAACAGTACCTGCCGGTATGGTTTTGGTGGATGGCACCGGTGTCGGCGATGTTGGCAGTGTGGTATTGCGGGACAGAAAGCACCTTGCGCAAGACGGTATGATCGTGGTTTGCGTGAATCTGTCCAATCAGGACGGCTCTATCATTTCCGGTCCCGATATTATCACCCGCGGCTTTGTATATGTTAAGGAATCCGAAGACTTAATGGAGGAACTGCGCGCAGTGGCGATGGAAGCCATTGAGCGCTGTGGGCGCAAGCGGGTCCGGGATTGGACTGCCATCAAGTCCGCGATCAAGAGCGATCTGAGTGGCTACCTGTATAAGACCACCAAGCGCAATCCCATGATCCTGCCCGTAATTATGGAGATCTAATATCATAAACAAAGGGCGGACTGCGGTCCGCCCTTTCCTACAGGAGATAACCATGCGCTATTATTTTGCCCCACTGGAAGGACTGACCGACAGTGTGTTCCGCCGCCTGCACCACCGGTATTTTCCCGGTGTGGACCGCTACTACACTCCCTTCTTCTCTCCCACGGTACATCGTGCCTTGACCCCCCGGGAATCCCGAGAGCTGCCCCCTGCAGATACACTAACCTATTCCTGTGTTCCGCAGCTGCTCACAAAAGTTCCTGCGGACTTTTTGTGGATGGCGGAGCAGTGCAAATTGCTCGGCTACAACGAGGTGAACTTAAATCTCGGCTGTCCCTCCGGGACGGTGACAGCAAAAGGCAAGGGTGCAGGAATGCTTACCGATCCGGATGGGCTGGATCGATTTCTGGATGCAATTTATTCAGCAGCACCCATAGACATTTCTATAAAAACAAGGTTGGGATTTTACACGCCGGAAGAGTTCCCCCGGCTTCTGGATATTTTTAACCGTTATCCCGTGAAAGAACTGATCATCCACCCCCGGGTACGGCAGGATTTCTATCAATCGCCGGTGGACACGGAAGCTTTTACATACGCTGTTAAGAACAGCAAAAACCCTGTTTGTTATAACGGAAACCTTTGCAGCACGGCGCAGATTCAAGCATTTGAGCAGCAGTTCCCGCAGGTAGAGGCGGTTATGATCGGCAGAGGATTGATCGGCGACCCCGGTATGCTGACCGAGGGCGGTACTTCTGTCCCGGTGCTGGCTGAATTCTATGGTGCCCTGTTAGAAGAATATCAAGCCATCTTTGGCAGCAGCCGCAACGCTATGTTCCGCCTGAAGGAAAACTGGCGGTATCTGCTGCGCCGTTTCCAGGATAGCGAAAAGCTTGGAAAGCGCTTGCGAAAAGCAAAAGACCCCGGCGAATACGCCAACATCACACAACAGATCTTTGATACC
>JAZOBL010000078.1:0-32001 GCA_045595945.1 Faecousia sp. | reverse complement strand
GGCAAAATGACCGATGAAGAACAGAAGTATTATGCACAACTGCCGGAGGAAGAATTGGCACAAATCTTGACCAATGTGCGTACAATCGTTGCATCTGCTGAGCCGGGCAGATCTGATTCCCAAACCGATGAATTGTTAAATTCTCTTGCAAGTCAAAACGGGTATGAATCTCTGCCGGAAGGACGACTTTTCCCTTTATATTTTGAAGGACATCAGGAAATCGGTTTTCCGGTGCGTGTCACCGTTAGCGTTGAAAAAGGTTTTCTTGACGGCGGTACGGATCTTTACATCTATCATATTGCCGAAGACGGTATCATTGAATTATTGGGCAAGGCTGAATATGGTACGTATGAAGATGGCACGATTGAGAGCATATCGTTTTACACCTCGTCCTTTTCCACCTTCTTTACATCGGCAAAAGAGTTAGACACGGATATTTCGGTCGTCACCGGAGACAGTGAATCAACAGATGATGTGGGAAGTACCGCAGAGAACGAAAACCCACCCCGTTCCTGGCTGGTGTTATTTGTTGTTTTAATGAGTGTAATTGTCGTTTTGCTCGTTGTTACTATTGTGCTGAGAAGAAAGCGCAAAAAGGTATAAACTTGATTTTACTGAAAGCCAGGAAGATGATGGACAAGAAACGCCCTCAATGAAAATGACTTGATTGAGGTGATATCTTTTTCGGTTCTCAATAAAAAGGGACAAGAAAGATCATCAACTATGACACGCACCGAGAAAAAATATAAAAAAGTCCGAAAAAGCCTTGTCACAAGCGGATTTTCCTAAAAATTCGGTGATATCTTTTTCGGTGCGACGTGCCAAAGAAATTACCCAGTATCTGTTACGGATACTGGGTTTTTCTTGTTTATGGGTTTGTTTTTGCGGCTGAAATGTTCAGTTATTACACATAAGGCTTTTTTGTTTTCCCTTAGGTTTTCCCTTATGCGTTCACGGCTTTAATACAACGAGGCCTTTGACGAAGTGGTAGCCAATGCCATGAGCAAGATGCTGGCTGACGGCAAGGTCATGGAGCGACTGAACGAGCTGAAGGCACAGGATGCAGACCTTGCCCAGAAACTGTGGGAAGGCCTCAAGAAGCTCCTGAACAAGTTCTTCCGTATTGCCGAGAAGGAGTCTGCTCTGTTCCATGATGCGGCTGACCTTATGGAAATGAAAGAGGCCTTTGAGCAGTTGCAGAACATGTTTGCCGAGGCACTGGTGGAAGCTAGTGAGAACTATCAGCTGGCTATTACTGCGGCTGAAGGTCAGACGATTGAGGCAACTGAGCAGCATTCTTCGCAGGAGACGGATATTGACACAGATGCGGATTCCGATTATGATAGTGCCAAAAAGGAAACAGAACAGGAGGATAAAACCAATGTCAGAAGAGAAGAAGTTTCCCACAGAGTCAATGCTGAAAGCTCGAGAAGAGTGGGCAAAGAAAACTCCGGAGGAGAAGGCAGCGCACGAGAAAGCTGTGAGAGAAGAATTAAAGAGATACTACGAAAGAAGGCCTCCAGCAGAGGTAAGAAGAGCGCTTCTGGGCGAGGACGAGTAGAGCTAAGAGAAACCCGGGAATCGTTTGAAAATAGGTCTCGCAGAGACGGTCTTATGTATGTGGAGGTCGGCGGCACTGCAATGGCGGTCCAAGTTGCACCCGAGTCAAGTTGGAATGAGAACGCCAAAGCGGCAGCGGAGAAACTGACACAATACGGTTTTGAAGTAGTTGTCTATACTGGAGAGCTTCGGCACAATCAAGAAGGCGTCACCGGAACTTCTGTTGCCGGCACTACTGTCCGACAGACAATCTTTATCTCTTCTGAACTTGATATTGACGGTATGGAAACTGCTTATCACGAGGCTTTCCATGCAACCAGAAACGGCAAGTTTGCGAAGTATCATGGGGAAATCGCCAATATTATTGCGAGCAATGTGGATATTGAAAGCGCATCTTTTGAACAGTTTGTATCCGTAATTGCAGACCTGTATGCCTACACCGTAAGCGATGTTTCTGCCGCCAAATTTAAAGCGGAAATCATTGAAGAATTCTATGCCTGGTATGTCGGCAAAGCTTATGCTTCGAATGGCGGAGAAATGCAAGCGTATATGGCGCAATTCTCCGATATGGAATCCATTAAGCAACAGATCGACGGCGTTTATGCACAGATGGAAGCGAATGCAGACAAGGCACTTCCTGGACTGTTGGAAGGCGATATGGAATATGTAGCACCAGCAGAGGCAGCAACTGCGGCTAAGAAGAAAGGTCAGCAATACTCCTCCCAAGAAACCGATCTCGACTCCAATGCGCATCCGTATGCTTACAACACTCTTATCAGCAAGCCGGATATGGTGGTCACTACCGTGAATGGCAATGTGCCGAAGAACCGCGCTGATGTGGTATACCAGGCAAAACAAAACGCCGCCAAGGTGGGGACATTTGATCCCAAAACTGGCAGCGTGAGTGTGTATGTGGATGATGTTGGGGCGGAGGTTGTGTTGGCAACCAACGGGTTGAAGCACAGTTTAGATAGGCGCTTTGGCGTCAATGCACCTGTGGTGCTGAGGGCCGGTGAAATCTTACATAACTCTATTCGCATCAACGAGATGACGCCTAAAAAGGAAGATGCGTCTGAGAGTTATATCTTGATTGGTACGGCACGGAATGAAAACGGCGATATGTATATCGTCCGATCTGTGATCAATAGGTTTAGCAATGAACTTGCTTCTATGGATGTCCTGTATGCAATAAACGCAAAAAAGGAGCCGGCTGCATTGCTGCCCAGACTCACAGAAAACTCTGCTATCCGTACCGACTCCAGTGAGAATCGGCCGAGCTCAATGCTCCCAGGGTTTCAAGGCCCCGTTACCGATTCCACTATCAGTATAGCGGAATTGCTCGACCTTGTCAACAAATATTTCCCTGACATCCTACCGGAAGATGTTTTGAAGCACTATGGATACGATGCCAGACCTGAAGGAGATCTTGGAAAAGACACTCTGTACTCCGGCCACGAGACCGACTACTCCAACCGCTCCTTGCTTGCCAATGCCTTTGAGGGTATCACGCAGAACCGGGATGGCTTTTTTCTTGACAAGATAGGTGGGTTCAGTATAATAAAAGAAAAAATCAGGGAGGTCAATTATGGATAACACCGCAAAGATTCTGGCGGCGGCAGAATATATCCGTTCCTGCATTACCCTGCGCCCTACCATTGGTCTGGTGTTGGGTAGCGGTTTAGGGGACTATGCTGATTCTTTGGAGGATGCAGTTCGTATTCCCTATACCCAAATCCCCAATTTTCCCGTGCCTTCCATTCCCGGCCACAGCGGCGCGCTGGTGTTCGGTCGGAAATCCGGTCGGGAGGTGGTGGTTATGCAGGGGCGTATCCACTATTATGAGGGGCTGCCCCAGCAGGAAATCACCTTACCCATCCGGGTTCTGGCGGCTTTGGGCGTAAAGACAGTGGTGCTGACCAATGCCTGCGGTGGCGTGAATCTGAACTTTAACCCCGGCGATCTGATGCTGATCTCCGATCATATCAATTTCTCCGGCGCCAATCCTCTGATCGGCAGCAATCTGGATACTTTTGGCCCCCGGTTCCCGGATATGTCCGATCTGTACACCGCATCCCTGCGGACGGCAATCCGTGAGAAAGCAGCGGAAAAGGGCATCGACCTGCAGGAGGGCGTCTATGCTATGTACTCCGGCCCTAACTACGAGACACCTGCTGAGATTCGGATGTTCCGGATTCTGGGCGCAGATACTGTGGGTATGTCCACAGTACCGGAGGCGCTGGTTGCCGGCCACTGCGGTATGCAGGTGGTGGGCATCAGCTGTATCACCAATATGGCAGCGGGCGTTTTACCGGTAAAACTAAGCCACGCAGAGGTCACCGAGACTGCCAAGCGGGTCAGCGCCAAATTCCGCAAGCTCATCGACCTAATCCTGACAGTGATCTGACAAAAAAACAAAAGGGAATAAGACCGCGCTTGCAATGAAATCGTCCCAGATCAATGATGATGGTGATGGCAATGCCCCGAATGCCCGAAGCCCTCTATGTGGCAGTGCTTTTCGTGGCAATGTTCCGTGCTGGATTCAATTTCAATGGTTATGTGACCGATCCCGTGGCGACGCAGTTCTTCCTGAACCGCAGCTTTCATTTTGTAGGGGTCTTCGTCGGTAACGATGTGCAGTGTAGCAAAGTTGTTGCTGCCGTCCAGACTCCACAGGTGAATATGGTGGACATCACAAACGCCGTGTATTTCCCGGATATGATCCCGAATCGCGGCAACCTCCAGATTGCGGGGCGCTTTTTCCAGAATCAGGTGAAAGATCTCCCTAAGGTTTTTTACTGCGTGTATCAGAATAAAGAGGGAAACACCTATGGACAGGATCGGGTCAAGGGCGGAGCAGTTTGTCAAACGCATAACAACCGATCCAACCAGCACTACACCCCACCCCAGAACATCCTCGAGCATATGCAGGTTTACGGCCTTTTGGTTTAGAGAGCCGCCCTCCCGGGTAAAGAACGCCGCGCATAAATTCACGCACAGACCCACTACGGCAAAGAGGATCATACCATTGTAATGGATTTCGGTGGGGACGAAGAGCCTCGTTACAGCGCTGTATATCATCACAATAGAACCAAACAACAAGATAAGGGTGGTAATCAATCCACCCAGTATCGAGTACCGGGCGTAATCGTAAGTGTAGGTTTCGTCCGGTTGTTTTTTGCTTTTTCTCTCCAGAAAGTAGGAGATGCCGATGCTTGCCGCATCGCCAATATCGTGAATAGCATCGGAAAGAATGGCTATGCTGCCGGTAATGATCCCTCCGGCAAACTCAAAGACGGAAAACAACAGGTTTAAGATAAATGCGATTAAAATATTTCGCTCTGTTTTCATAGTGCCTCCCGTTGACGCAAGCAGTTATTTGTAATACAATAAATTCGATAATGAACATGTCGTTCAATAATATTGTACCAGGATGCTTTTCGGTATCAACATACGATCTTGTTGGGGTATTCATTACGGAACAAATAGCAAAAATTGTACGGAGATTGCATATGGACAGACGCCAAAGAAGAACTCGGGAAGCGATTTTTAATGCGTTTACCGGACTGCTTTCCCAAAAGGACTTTACGCAGATCACAGTAGGGGAGATCATAGAGAAGGCAGACATAGGCAGGGCCACTTTTTATGCCCATTTTGAAACCAAAGATTATCTGCTGAAAGCGTTTTGCGAAGAACTGTTTTGCCATATATTCGACGGGGAAAACCCGGAAAGTAACCACCATAAGCATATTTTTGACTGCAAGGGTTCCGATTCGGTTTTTCTGCATTTGTTTGAACATCTGCAGAAAAATGACAATCATATTTTGTCGCTGTTATCATCCCGGAATAACGAACTGTTTCTGCGATACTTTCGTGTAAATCTGGCAGATCTTGTGGAAAGTCATCTGTTTTTGTTTGATGGTCAAAAGAGAAAGGATCTGCCGGAATCGTTTTGGCGGGATCACATCATTTCTACCTTTATACAGACCCTTAAATGGTGGACCGATCACGGTATGCAGGAAAGCCCGGAAAAGATCACGGAATATTTCTTCGCAGTGCTGCAGAGGTGAAAACAAAAAGTGCTTGCCACTAATCTTTGTTATGCTATAATGAGGGAAAATTTAAGGAGAAGGCGTATGATTCCGTTTAAGAAGAAAGATCTGCCTCCGGTCACGGAAGAGGAGATGGCGGGGATTTATGAAAAGATCAAGACCCCGGTGAAGTGTGGTCCGGTGATGAAATGGGAAGAGGATTATACCGACTCTCCCACGGTCTTCCAAAAAGACGGTATGTTCTATATGTATTTCATCGCCATTTCCAAGGACTGCTCCGTGTCCGGTTATGAGACCCATCTTGCCCGCTCTACCGATTTGATCCATTGGGAGTATATCGTGCCGGTTTTCCGCCGGAACGACCGGAATCGTTGGGATAGCAAGCAGTGCGCAGGCTATGCAGCTTTTAAGGATATCCGTTTCGATGGGAACAATGCGCTGGCAAACATTGACGGCAAGTATTATATTTCTTATTTGGCCGGCAACAGCGACGGATATGAACCGGATCCTCTGTATATGGGTCTTGCCAAAACAAGCGACCCCACCCTTGCGGACTCCTTTATTCGATTTGAAGAGCCCATTTTGAGACCAGAGGATCAAGACGGTCGGGAAAAGGAGACCAAGACGCTTTATAAGAGCTGCCTGTTCCAGGATGTTCTGGGTGTGACCGGATACCCCTATGTAAACATCTACAACGGTAAGGGACAGGATGATAAAGAGCGGATCTTCCTGGCGGTATCTGAGGATGCCGAAAACTGGGAACGGTACGGCGATACCCACGTGCTGGATATGATCGAGCACGACCCCAATACCTTCATTACCGGCGACCCCCAGATCCTGTGCATCGACGATGTTTATGTGATGTTTTTCTTCCATGCCACGAAGGGCAGAGGCGCGTATAATACCTTTGCCTGCTCCCGAGATTTGATCCACTGGAATGTGTGGGACGGTGCGCCGTTGGTGGAAGCGGGTGCGGACTTTGACAATATTCACGCCCACAAGCCCTGGTTTGTACGCCACAACGGCAAGAACTACCACTATTACTGCGCAGTAAACGACCAAAATGAGCGATTTATTGCGGTGGCAACCTCCGAATGATCAAGAGGATCTCTACCCGCTGAATCAACACAAAAACCAGCCACCATAAGGTGGCTGGTTTTTAGCATAGTTAAACAGCGCATTTTATTTTCTGTTTTGAAACGCACTGGGGGTTATGTCAAAATATCGCTTAAACAGTCTGGAGAAATAGTTGTAATTATTGTATCCCAAATAGGCAGCTACATCGGTCAAACACATAGCATTATCAAAGAGCAGTTCCTTTGCCAGCGTCATTTTCCGTTCGTTCAGGTAATTGCACAGGGTTTGGCCCATTTCCTTTTTGAAAATGGTCGCAACATGCTCTTTGGACAGTCCTATCTCCCGGCTGACAGATTGCAGGGACAGGTTTTCAGTAATATGTGCGTCAATGTACCGTATGATCTTTTGCACATGTTCGTTTTTGGAAATTTGCGTTGTCCGGTATATCAGGTCAAGAAGAATGTAATTTAGCAGATTGGCCACCTTTTCTTTTGCGTACCCGTAGGGGGTAAGATGGCTTTGGGGGAATGCAGAAACAATTTTTTTGATATCTGCGGAAATACAGTTCGGGATAAATTTCTCCAGAGGGATGATTGCGCATTGGTTGACATAAAAATTAAAACTTACGAATTTCACACCTCCCGGTTCTTTTTCTCTTGATTGTATGGTACCCGGGGGTAGCAGGATCGCATCGTTTTTTTTGAGAACCTGTGTCTGCCCATCAAAGGTGTAGGTCAATTTGCCCTGTAGAACAAAGGTCAGATCATAGAATTGGAGTTTTCTCTGGGGAATGGCTTCGCACCTGTTCAGCGATACGTTGCAGTAATGGGTGACTTCTCGCACAAAATAACAATTCATAACGATCTCCTTAATATTGTGCAAATCAAAACAACATTTGCTAACATTGTTAATTGCCTTTGGTTTTGGGTGTTTATAGAATATATTATAGGGTTTTCATACCCACTGTCAATATTAAATTAGTACAAGTAAGGAGATGCTTTATGAAACTGTTACTGTTAGGTGATGTTTGCCCGATCAACAAAGCAAAGCTGTTGTTTGAAAACGAAGAAATTGAAAAGTTGTTTTCCGATACATTAGGTCTTTTTCGGGAAAATGACATGGCCATTGCAAATCTGGAGTGCGCCATCACAGATAGTGTTACCCCTATTAAGAAAATCGGCCCTCCTCTGTCTGCTCCGATCAATACGGCTGAGGTGCTTAAAAAAGTCGGCATTGATTATGTGGGAATCAGTAACAACCATTTCTTTGATTTCGGCATCAAAGGCGCAATGGACTCCCTTGCTCATTTGCAGCAAGCCGGAATCGGATACACAGGGTTTGGCAGCAATTATGAAGATTCCAGAAGAAACCTTGTGATAGAAAATAATGGCGAAAAGATCTGCGTCATTGCGGTTTGCGAGCACGAATATTCCTACGCATTGGAAGACAGGATGGGCAGCCGCCCCTTTGACGAGTATGATACTATGGAGGATATCGAAAAGGCGAAGGCAGAATGTGACCGGGTAATCGTGCTGTATCATGGAGGAAAAGAACATTGCCGGTATCCGTCTCCCCGTCTGCGTAAACTTTGCAGAGCAATGGCCCGGCGCGGCGCAGATGCGGTGCTTTGCCAGCATTCCCACTGCATTGGTTGCTACGAAGAATATAACAGCTGTAATATTGTTTACGGACAGGGCAATTTCCATTTTGTAATGGATAAGGCTGCTGTGCCGGAAGGCTGGAACAGTTTGCTGGCAGTCAGCTATGATACTGTCTCGAATGAGATGACCTTTACACCTGTTGTGAATACAGACTATGGCATTACTTTGGCAAAAGGGGATGAAAAAGCGGAAATCCTGCGGGCTTTTGCAGAGCGAAATGAACAGTTGCAAAATGGTCAGTGGAAAGACGGCTGGCATACATTCTGCGAAAGCGTGAAAGAAACCTACCATTATATGATTAAAAATGCCTTCAACGAGGAGGTTCCTCAAGAGATCAGAGATATGTTTGGTCATTATCTGGACTGCGAGGCACACACAGATGTGTGGCGGGAACTCTTCCCCACCTACAACCAAACCAACGAAAGATAAGCAACAAAAGAACCCCAAAAAGCAACTGCTTTTGGGGTTCTTCTTGCTTGCTGGGGAAGCGTCGCAGACCCGACGCAGGGCAATGAAATCAACGAGGTCCATTTTAACACAGGATGGGCTGAGAAATCGAGAAAAACCTTGAAATCAAAGGATAATTAAGATACAATATTTCTATAATCCAAAAAACGAGGTGCATACAATGGACAGAGAGCTTTTTCCGGACGGAACGCCGATCGATAGTTGGTTTTACGAGACCCAAGTCCCCACTTTGGCGGAGCTGGGCAAGCAGTATGTGATTACCGACTTCGGCGTAAAAGATGACGGTAAAATTTATACAAAGCAGCTTCAGGAATTGATCGACAGAGCTTCTCAATCGGGCGGCGGAGTGATCGTGGTGCCTCGGGGCTTGTTTTATACCGGTGCGTTGTTTTTCAAGCAAGGTGTGAACCTGTACCTTGCAGAAGGTGCCGTGCTGAAAGGCAGCGATGATATCTCCGACTACAAGGTGATGACCACCCGTATCGAAGGACAGACCTGCCTGTACTTCTGCGCCCTGATCAATGCAGACGGGGTGGACAATTTCACCATCTGCGGAGCTGGCACCATTGACGGGAACGGCGAAAAGTTCTGGAAAGCATTTTGGCTGAGAAGGCAGTGGAACCCCAGCTGTACCAATAAGGATGAGCAGCGGCCCAGACTGCTCTATATTTCCAACAGCAGCAATGTGACCATTGCCGGCGTGCAGTTGCAAAACTCTCCCTTCTGGACGAATCATATCTATAAATGTAACCATGTGCGGTTCTTAAATTGCCGTATCAAATCCCAGCGGGAGCCTGTTCTTGCACCTTCCACAGACGCCATTGACATCGATGTTTGTTCCGATGTGCTGGTAAAAGGCTGCTGGATCCATGTGAACGATGACGGCGTGGTGCTTAAAGGTGGCAAGGGACCTGATGCGGACACTCTGCCGGAAAACGGTATGAATGAGCGGGTTCTCATCGAGGATTGTACTTACGATTTCTGCCACGGGTGTCTGACCTGCGGCTCAGAATCCATCCATAACCGGAATGTGATCCTGCGGCGTTCCAAAGTCAATGCTGCCACCAAATTCCTGATGCTGAAAATGCGACCGGATACCCCTCAGCTCTATGAGCATATTTGCATCAGTCAGGTGGAAGGTCAAGCGGATGACTTCATTGATGTGTTTAACTGGACGCAATTTTTTGACCTGCAGGGCAGAGATAGCATCCCCGCCTCTGCAGCCCGGTATGTGACACTGTCCAATTGCCGGTTTACCTGCCGCAACTATTTTCAGTATACCCCCGGGCAGTCTTGGTGCAGTCTGTCGGACTTTACCTTTGAAGATCTGCAGATCAAAGCGCAGACAAACGGCTTTGACCCGAATGCCATTAAAAATGTAACCGTCCGGAATGTGAATATCACCGTGGACGAATAAGAGAAGAAAAAGGAGTTTGCTTATGAAAACAGCTACACCGGAACAAAAAGGCATTTCCTCCCGGGCGATTCTTGCCTACATAAAACTGCTGGAGGAACAGAATCTATCCACCCACGACCTGATTATAATGCGCGGCGATGATGTGATTTTTGAGCATTATTGGCAGCCCTTCCACAAGGATTTTCTGCACCGGATGTATTCCACCACCAAGAGCTTCGTGTCTTTGGCGGTTGGCTTTTTGGAGCAGGATGGCCTTATCTGCCTGGATGATAAGATATCCAAGTACTTTGCGAAGGAACTGCAGATCCAACCGGATCTGAATATGCACAATCAGACCATCCGGCATATGCTGATGATGAGCACTACTAAAGGTTCTCAGGACTGGTTTACTCGAGGCGGCGACGACCGGGTACAGTTCTATTTTTCCAATGATGATAAGAAAACCAGAGCCCCCGGTACTTTCTTCGAGTATGACAGCACCGGCTCTTTTGTGCTGGGCGCACTGGTGGAGCGGCTCACAGGCAAGGAACTGATAACATACTTGCGGGAAAAATTGTTTGACAAGATCGGTGTGTCCAAAGAGGCCTATTGCCTGCGTTGTCCCGGCGGGCATGCTTGGGGTGACTCCGGACTTTTGTGTAAAGCAACAGACCTTCTAAAGGTTGCCCGTTTTGTGATGAATGGCGGCAGTTGGAACGGTGAGCAGATTTTGAACCGGGATTATGTCACCGCTGCAGTGAGCAAACAGATTGATAGCTACACCACCGGTGAGAATCGCTATAACACACAGGGCTACGGTTATCAGATTTGGCGAACAAAAATGAACGGATTTTCCTTCAATGGTATGGGTAGCCAGTTTGCAATATGTCTGCCGGAGCAGGATTTGATTATGGTATACAATGGCGATAATCAGGGCAGCGGTACGGCAAATGATGTTATTTTTGAAGGGTTCTTCCATTTGATTGCATCTGTTGCTCAGGATGCGCCTCTGCCTGAGGATGTGAAGGCGCAGCAGGAGTTGGCAGCTTACACAAAATCCCTGCGTTTGGCAGTGGCAAGAGGGGAGAAGGTATCTGCTAAGGTGCAGGAGATCAGTGGTGTGACCTACCTGCTGCAGGACAATCCTATGGGCATTCACCAGCTGCGGGTGGACTTTGCGGCAGACGGTAGCCGTGGCGAATTGGTATATACCAATGCTCAGGGTGAAAAACACCTGCCCTTTGGTATGAGAGAGAATGTTTTTGGCCCGTTCCCTCAGGAAGGGTATTCCAATGAGATGGGTGCAGTGCCATGTCCGGGTAATTTCTATCACTGCGCTGCCTCCGCAGCCTGGACACTGCCTCACAAGCTGCACATTATGGTACAAGTGATCGATAAGTATTTCGGTCGGCTGGATATCAACCTGTGCTTTACAGGTGACGGAATTACCGTAAAGATGGATAAAGTAGCAGAGGCCTTTATGAATGAATATTTTGGCTCGGCCAGCGGAACGGCAGTAGACAAGTCCTGAAAAGAACAGATCGATTCTGCAGGTGCTTTTTGGGATGCAAATGAGCAGACGTTCTTGGCAAGCAACTCCCTCTAATGTAAAAGGTGGCAGACACAACTGTGTCTGCCACTTTTTGCAGTTATATAACGATTATAATACAACGCCGTCTTTGAAAATAGAGATCTCCCGGAAACCCTTTTTCTCGGCCTTTGTCTGCATACCGGAGGCGACCTCCAGCACCAAAGCCATCAAATCGTCAGCAGATTCTTCCAGAGTGAGTACGCCGTCGGCCACCAAGCCGGCATTAAAATCGATCCAGCCGGATTTCTTGGTTGCCAGAGGGGTGTTGGTGGCCAGCTTCATCGTGGGAGCGGGCGCGCCGAAGGGCGTTCCCCGGCCGGTGGTAAACAGTACCATATGAGCCCCCGCGGCGGTAAGCGCAGTGGCGGAGACCAGATCGTTACCCGGGCCGTATAGCATATTCAGACCTTTGGTGGTAACTGCGTCGCCGTAACCGATCACATCCATAATGGGAGCGGTGCCGCCTTTTTGGACGCAGCCGCAGGATTTGTCCTCCAGAGTAGTAATGCCACCCTCTTTGTTGCCGGGGCTGGGGTTGTCATAAACCACCTCGTTGTGGCGGATAAAGTAAGCCTTAAAGCCGTTGATCATATCCACGGCTTTTTGGAATACAGTTTTGTCGATGCAGCGGTTCATCAAAAAACCTTCTGCGCCAAACATCTCCGGCACTTCCGTCAACACGGTAGAGCCGCCTTGGGCGACCAGCATATCGGAGAACCGTCCTACCACCGGATTAGCGGTAATGCCGGACAGTCCGTCAGAGCCGCCGCACTTCATACCGATCACCAGCTCCGATGCGGGGATGTCCTCCCGCTGGAAGGTGTTTGCGTAGGCGGCCAGCTGCTCCAGCAGCGCCCGTCCGGCAGCCATTTCGTCTTCCACCTGCTGGCAAATCAGGAACTTGACCCGGCCTTCATCATATGCGCCCAGCGCTGCTTTGAACTGCTCATGGGTCAGATTCTCACAACCCAGACTTACCACCAGTACGCCCGCAGCGTTGGGATGCCGAGCCAGGGCAGCCAGTAGTTTTCGGGTTTGGGCGTGATCCTCTCCGGTCTGGGAACAGCCAAAGGGGTGGGGGAAAGCGTACAGACCCTCCACTGCGGCGCCGACCAGATCCTGATTCTCCCGTACAAGCGCCTTGGCAACGTCGTTCACGCAGCCTACTGTGGGAATGATCCATAGTTCATTCCGAATGCCTACCTTGCCATCTTTTCGGCGATAACCCTGGAAAGACTTGGGGGGCTGCTTCTCCGGATGACACAGATTGGGGGTATAGGTGTATTCCATCTCACCGGACAGGTTGGTTGCCATATTGTGTGTATGTACCCATGCGCCGGGGGCGATGTCCTCCTTGGCGTGGCCGATGGGGAAGCCGTATTTGATCACATTCTCCCCGGCAGGGACTGGCTGCAGCGCCATTTTGTGACCCTGGGGGATATTTTCCAGCGCGGATACCCCTGCAAAAATCCTTCCTTTTTCGATGGGGTGTAAGGCAACGGCCACATTATCAGTTGGGTGAATTTGAATCATAAAGCTCTCCTTACAGGCAGGCAGCGTAGGCAGCCAGCGCACCCTGCTCCCGGATGGTCTTCAGATTCCGGACAGTTGCCTCCTCAAAACCGGGAACTTCTGTCAGATCCTGACCCCACATCTGCCGGTTGGTCATCACTGCGTGTACCAGTTCCTCAACGGATGCATTTGCGTGTGCATAGTAGAATTCCAGCACCCAGCGGTCATCGTTGCAAGTGTAGCAGTTACCCTTGGGGCGGCGGCAGACCAGGCCAGTGTCATCCAGCTTCTGGATGTCGCTGCTGTAGAATGCGATGTAAGCGGCAAAACTCATAGTCAGGCACTGAGGGAGCTTGCCGGTCTTTTCTACATACTCCAGGAAACTGGGCATATTCCGGGCCTGCCACTTGGAGGTGGAGTTCAGGGAAATGCTTATCAGCTCGTGGTTGATGAAGGGATTGTTGAACCGATCCTGCACTGCAGAGGCAAAACTCTCCAGATCTGCCTTGTCCAGAGGCAGAGTGGGGATTACCTCTTCGTGGAGCATCTTATTCATATACCCACGGATGGTATCGTTGTGCATACAATCCCGGACAATATCAAAGCCTGCCAAATATGCGCCCAGCACAAAGCCGGTGTGCGCTCCGTTAAGGATCCGCACCTTCCGCTTTTTGTAGGGGGTCACATCCGGAACAACAGGGCAGTTGATACCTGCAGCCTTAAAGGGCAGCTTTTCTTCCAGCCATGCGGGACCCTCAATGTTCCATACACCGAATACTTCACCCACATCGGTCAGCGGATCCCGGTAACCGTTTTCTTCTTCCAGACGGGCAACTTCTTCTGCATCCCGGATTCTGCCGGGGACAATGCGGTCCACCAGAGTGGAGCAGAAGGTGCACTTTTCGTTTACATAATTCCGGAAATCCTCGGAAAGGCCCCACTGGTCGATATGCTGGTTGACGCACTTTAGCAGTTCTTTGCCGTTGTTGTCAATCAGTTCGCAGGAGAGGATTACCAGCCCGCTCTTGCCGGCGGAGAATCGCCGGTACAGCACCTGGGTCAGCTTGCCCGGGAAGGAAGCGCAGGGGGTGTCTTCCAACCGGCAAGCAGGGTCATATACGATGCCCGCCTCGGTGGTGTTGGATACGATAAATTCCAGATCATCGGATACCGCAACCTCCATCATAGCGGCGAAACCTTCTGCTTCATAAGGATTCAGGCAACGGGAAACGGAGGAAATAACACGCTTGCGATCCACCTTTTGACCGTTTTCCATACCCCGCAGATACAGGGTGTACAGACCTTCCTGCTCGTTGATCAGCTGGGTCAGACCGTTGGCGATGGGCTGCACAAGGCAGCATTTGCCGTTCCAGTTTGCTTTTTCGTTGGATATGTCGAACCAGTAGTTTACAAATGCCCGAAGGAAATTTCCCTCGCCGAACTGCAGTACCTTCTCAGGTGCGTTTTTCAAAACATATCCGATGTAGCCGGATTCTTTCAAGCTGGCGTAAGTTAACTGTTCCATAGGTTTTCTCCTTCCGTTGGTTTCCAATCTTTTCTTCCTGTAGGTTCATATGCAATATAATACTATATCTACAAGCAACAAGCAAGGTGTTTCTTTCAATTTCGTGAAATTTTCTCCCATAAAACAAGTAATCGATCTTTGCGTTATAAATATGGATGACCCCGGTTCCGCTGACCAAACGGAACCGGGGCCTCCACGAAAAAAGAGATAAGAAAAAAGAAAGGGTAAAATGAGAAATTCTCTGTATGCCCGTTATAGCACAGCCAAAAACAGAATACAATAGCAAAAACTGGAAAAGCAACTTAAAACAGTAGAAAAACAAGTTATAAAATTGTGCAAAACAAACAAAACCGGCTGCCGTTCAGGCAGCCGGGCGTTTTTTTACAGAGTGTAGGCTTTCAGTAGCTTCAGGGTATTCAAAACGCCGTCAATATGGCTGCGCTCATAGCCGTGGCTAGCGTAGACACCGGCACCGATGAGCCCGTGGCGGATATCGAAGCCTGCCCGTAAGGTGGCCTCCACGTCGGAGCCGTAGTGGGGATATACATCCACAGCGTAATCGGCGCCGGCTTTTTTGGCAGCTGCGATCAGAGCGCCAACCACATCATAGCTGTAAGGGCCGCCGGAGTCCTTGGCGCAGATGCTCACCTGCCGCTCAGTGCATTGCAGACCGTCACCCACGCAGCCCATATCCACGGAGATGGCTTCGGTGACACCTGCCGGCAGAGAACCGGAACCGCCGTGGCCTACCTCTTCATAGATGGTCACATGCACATAGATCCGACGCTTGGGGGTGATGGTATGATCGTGCAGGTACTTGGCATAGCCCAGTAGAATACCCACAGACAGCTTATCATCCAAAAACCGACTCTTCAGATATCCGGACTCGGTGCGGCGGGTACGGGGGTCAAAGCAGACGATGTCACCCACCTCAATGCCCAGCGCCCGGGTGTCTGCGGCGGACTTTACATCTTCGTCCAATACCACCTCGGTGGTATCAAAGCTGCGCTTGGCAGAACTGTAGTCCCCGTTCACATGGACAGAGGCGTTGCACAGCTGCAGCGTGCCCTCAATCACCTTGCCCTTCCGGGTGTAGACCCGGACAAGCTCGGTCTCGCCGTTGTTGGCATTCATGCCGCCTAAAGCGGTCAGCCGCAGGCGGCCGTTTCCTTTTACTTCTGCCACCATACCGCCCAAGGTATCGGCATGGGCAGCCAGCAGCAAACCGTTTTCTGCGTCTTCACCGCCCAAATCCACCAGAACACCGCCCTTGGTGGTGATGGTTGCTTCAAAGCCCAGAGCAGTAAACTGCTGCTGCACCCAGGCGGCAGCCTTTTCGGTAAAGCCGGTAGGGGAGTCGATGGCAAGCAGGGCAGCGGTCTGCTCCCAGGCGTAGTTTGCATAGGTCATATCCATATTAAATACCTCCAGTTAATGTGTAATACCAAATAACGGGAATCTCCCGGAGAAAATAGTTCAAAAACAAAAACAAATAGCTGGTCTTGGCAGGAACGCCGAAGGCGGAAAGTCCTTCTTTTGCCGCGATCCTGCCGGCCCGGTACAGGTGGTACTCGCTGGAAACAATGCCGGCCTGTGTGGGACGGCTGCCGGTTTTTTCTTCAATCAAGTTAAGGGAGAAGGCAATGTTCTCGCCGGTAGAGGTGGACTTGTCCTCCATCCAGATCCGGGCGGGGTCGATTCCGTGGACGGTCAGATCCTGATACATACAAGCCGCTTCCGTGATCTGCTCTCCCGGGCCTTGACCGCCGGAGACGATGCAGATGGTATCGGGGTTGGCCTGCAAATAGGCAAATGCCGCATCCAGCCGATTCCGTAAGGAGAGGGAAGGGGTGGTTCCGTTGACGCCGGCGCCCAGCACGATCAGATAGTCGCAGGATTCGCTCGGACTGCCCAAACAGGCCCGCCCTACCAAAAAGCCGGTAACCGCTGCCAAAATCAGCCCCAATATCAAAAACGCCGTCAATACTCGCCGCAGCCATTTATATACAGGCCTGTGCTTTCTCAGCAGCAGCCAATACAGGAGGATCACCAACGCAATGCCCCCAAAAACCAGAGGCAAGAACCGGTA
Source organism: Faecousia sp. (assembly GCA_045595945.1). Taxonomy (GTDB): domain Bacteria; phylum Bacillota; class Clostridia; order Oscillospirales; family Oscillospiraceae; genus Faecousia. Next base: position 15,073 of record JAZOBL010000078.1, on the reverse strand, counting down.
TCCCGGCAGGGAGAGAAAGAAACCTGCCAATACAAGACACAGCACCATGGGGATGAAATACAGTAAGTTTCTCTTTCTCATAACAGCACCTCCTGATAAGCATCATATCATATCTTTCCGGCAAACACAAGAACCGTCGGACGATTATATAATTTGTCGATTGCGCACAACCAAAATGAAATGAAATTGTCTAAAGTGTGCAAGTTTTTTTCCTTGTCTTGCAATCAAACAGAATAGTGATATAATGGAAAATGACAATTTATGTGCTTGTAAAAACAGGCATAACGGGTTTTCCCGAACAACGAAATGGAGGCAAAGCAAATGCACAGCGAAAACAGCGGGCCCCGCAGTGATTTCAGCTTGCTGAAGGAAACTTTGGACACCTATGCCCATGTTCCCGGCAGCCTGATCACGATTTTGCAGAAGGCGCAGGATATCTACGGATATCTGCCCAAGGATGTTATGTACCACATTGCTGAGAAGGTGGGCACCACCCCGGCAGAGGTTGTGGGTGTAGCTACCTTCTATGCACAGTTCCGTCTGACACCTATCGGTAAGTATCTGATTATGTCCTGCCAGGGTACTGCCTGCCACGTCAACGCCAGTGAGCGGGTCAGCGCCGCCATCACTGCCTACCTGGGCATTGGCAACGGCGAGACCACTGAGGACGGCCTGTTTACTCTGGAGCACGTGGCCTGTCTGGGTTGCTGCTCTCTGGCTCCCGTGATTATGATCAACGGCGAAGCCCACGGTAACCTGACCCCTGACAGCGCGATCGAAATTCTGAAGGATATCCGCAGAAAGGAGGGCGTGGAAGTATGATCCGTGTGATTATTGGTGAAGGCTCCTGCGGTATCGCAGCAGGCGCCGGTAAAGTACATGAGGCTATCGTAGCCGCTATGGGCCAGTCCGAGCCCTTCGCTCTGGGCAGCACCGGCTGTATCGGCATGTGCTTCCTGGAGCCCATCGTGGATGTATATGAGGACAAGACCCTCCTGCGCCGTCTGGTGCGGGTGAGCCCTGCAGATGCAGAGGCCATCGTGGATGCTGCCCGTACCGGCGATATGAGCAAGGTGGACAGCATCACCATCTCCGACGACGATGCAGAATTTCTGTCCAAGCAGACCCGTATTGCCCTGCGGCACTGCGGTCTGATCGACCCCACCTCTTTGGAAGACTACTGCGCCAACGACGGCTACGAAGGCCTGCGTAAGGTGCTGACTACCATGACCCCCGAGCAGGTCATCGAGGAGATCAAGATCTCCGGTCTGGCCGGCCGTGGCGGCGCCGGCTTCCCCACTTGGTTTAAGTGGAATGCTGCCCGTCAGAGCACCGGCGAGCCCAAGTATCTGATCTGTAATGCTGACGAGGGCGACCCCGGCGCATTCATGGACCGTGCTGTGATCGAGTCCGACCCCCACAATCTGATCGAAGGTATGCTCATCGGCGCTTACGCCATCGGCGCTTCCGAGATGATCGTCTATGTCCGTGCTGAGTATCCTCTGGCTATCGTCAAGCTGAACCGGGCCATTGAGCAGGCACGGCAGGCAAACCTGCTGGGCGAGAATATTCTGGGCACCGGCTTCTCCTGCGATATGCGGATCAAGGCCGGTGCAGGCGCATTCGTCTGCGGTGAGGAAACTGCTCTGATCGAGTCTCTGGAAGGCAAGCGCGGTATGCCTCGTCTGAAGCCTCCTTTCCCCGCACAGAAGGGCTATATGGACGCCCCCTCCAATATCAATAATGTAGAAACCTTTGCCAACGTAGGCTGGATTATGAATAACGGCGGTGCCGCATTCTCCGCAATGGGCACCGAGACCAGCAAGGGCACCAAGGTGTTCGCCCTGACCGGTAAGATCTGCAAGGGCGGCCTGGTGGAGATCCCCATGGGCAAGACACTGCGGGATGTAATCTTCGGCATTGGCGGCGGTGTCCGGGATGGCAAGTCCTTCAAGGCAGTCCAGATGGGCGGCCCCTCCGGCGGCTGTATCCCCGAGCGTCTGCTGGATACGGTGATCGACTATAAGGCTCTGGGCGCGACCGGCGCTATCATGGGCTCTGGCGGCATGGTGGTTATGGACGAGACCACCTGCATGGTGGGTATGGCTAAGTTCTTCCTGGACTTCACCGCTCAGGAATCCTGCGGTAAGTGCGTCCACTGCCGGATCGGCACCAAGCGCCTGCAGGAGATCCTGACCCGGATCGTCAACGGCGAAGGCAAAGAGGGCGATGTGGAACTGCTGGAAGAGCTGTGCGTAGGCATTAAAGACGGCGCTCTGTGCGGTCTGGGCCAGACAGCTCCCAACCCGGTTCTGACCACCATCCGCTACTTCCGGGATGAGTACGATGCCCATATCCGGAATAAGAAGTGTCCTGCCGGCGAGTGCGTGGCTCTGCGTACATACAGCATTGACCCGGACAAGTGCAAGGGCTGTACCGTCTGCGCCAGAAAGTGTCCTGCCAATGCCATCACCGGTGAGAAGAAGCAACCCCACAAGATTGATGCCAATCTGTGTATTCGTTGTGACCAGTGCCGCAAGAACTGTAAGTTCGATGCGATCACAGTAGAATAAGGAGGGGCAATCCATGGAACAAGTAAAACTGACAATCAACGGTCGGGAAGTCACCGGCAATAAGGGCCAGAGCATTCTGGAGATCGCCATTGCCAACGGCATTGCCATTCCCAACCTGTGCTACAATAAGAATCTGAAAGTCTACGGCGCCTGCGGTCTGTGCGTGGTGGAGGCTGAGAAGGTGCCCAAGCTCCTGCGTGCCTGCGCTACCGTAGCAACCGACGGCATGGTGGTAAACACCAATACCCCCCGTGTGCTGCAGGCAAGAAAGATCGCTCTGGAACTGCTGATGAGCGACCACGAGGGCGATTGCAAGGGTCCCTGCCATCTGAACTGCCCTGCCAGAACCGATATCCAGGCTTACATTAAGCAGATCGCTCTGGGTAACGACACCGAGGCTGTTAAGATCATCAAGGACAAGATCTCCCTGCCCGCATCCATTGGCCGTGTCTGCCCCCATCCCTGTGAAGAGGACTGCCGCCGTCAGTTTGTGGAGCAGCCGCTGTCCATTGCCTATCTGAAGGCATTTGCCGCAGATAACGATATGGCTTCCGCAGATCCCTTCAAGCCTGTGGTGGCTCCTGCCAACGGCAAGAAGGTGGGCATCGTCGGTGGCGGCCCTGCCGGCCTGAACGCTGCTTACCAGCTGGCCGTCAAGGGCTATGCGGTTACCGTGATGGACATGATGCCCGAAATGGGCGGCATGCTCCGCTACGGCATCCCCGAGTACCGTCTGCCCAAGGCTGTTCTGGCTGCGGAGGTGAAGCAGATCCAGGCTCTGGGCGTGACTATGTGCAACAATGTCAAGGTCGGCAAGGATGTGACCTTGGAGGCTCTGCGCCAGTCTTACGATGCAGTGCTGGTAGCCGTGGGCGCATGGAAGTCCACCGGCATCGGCTGCGAAGGCGATAAGCTGGAAGGCGTTGTGGGCGGCATTGATGTGCTGCGGGAAGTGAACCTGGGCGCACGTCCCAACCTGGGCAAGAATGTGGCCGTGGTCGGTGGCGGTAACGTTGCTATGGACGCCTGCCGTACCGCAGTCCGTCTGGGCGCTGAAAATGTATATGTGATCTACCGTCGTACCCGCGCCGAGGCTCCCGCTGAGGATCTGGAGATCGAAGAGGCAATCGAGGAAGGCGTAGACTTTAAGTGGCTGACCAACCCCGCCGAGATCATCGGCCAGAACGGCAAGGTCACCCAGGTCAAGCTGCAGGTGATGGAACTGGGCGAGCCCGATGCTTCCGGCCGCCGGAGTCCTGTACCCGTAGAGGGCAAGTTCGAGATCCTGGATGTGGATACCGTGATTTCTGCTATTGGCCAGCGCTGCGCTCTGGAAGGCTTTGAAGCTCTGGAATTGACTAAGAAGGGCACCATCGTGGCTGACGAGGCTGTTTGCACCACCAACCTGGAGGGTGTATTCGCTGCCGGTGACGCTACCAACCGCGGTCCTTCCATCGCTGTTCGCGCCATTGGTGAGGCCAACGATGCCGCTGCTGCCATCGATGCATACCTGCAGGGTAAGGCACTTGTGAAGGCCGAACCCTACTACTCCAAGCGGAACAAGGACGACATCGACTTCTCTGTTTATGAGAAGAAGGCAAGAGCCGAGATGTCCTGCAAGGATCCTGCATACCGGAAGGGTAACTTCGATGCAGTCATCAACGGCTTTACCGATGAGCAGGCCCGCAGCGAGGCTGCAAGATGCTTAGAGTGCGGTTGCCACGATTACGAGGACTGCCGCCTGATCGACTTTGCCAACGATCAGCCCATCCAGCCCGACCGCCTGGCCGGTAACAAGCACACCTGCTACAAGGAGCAGAGACTGGTCACCATCGAGCGGGATCAGGGCAAGTGCATCCTGTGTAATATGTGTGTTCGTACCTGCCGTGAAGAGGCCGGTAAGAGCATTCTGGGTCTGGTGCACCGTGGTTTCCAGACGGTGATCAAGCCTGAGTTTATGGATCCTGCTGTGATCGCCGACTGTGTCAACTGCCACAAGTGTGCAGATGTCTGTCCCACCGGCGCTCTGAAAATCCTGAAGTAAATACCAAAACCCGCCTCTTTCGAGGCGGGTTTTTCCGTAAAGAGAACGCCTGTACAGCGGCAGCTGTACAGGCGTTTTGTATACTTAGACTTCCTTGCTCTTGGAGGCGATCTCCATCAGACACTTGGCGGTGAATTCCTCGGGGGTCATAGCGCCCAGATCCTCGCCCTTGCGGGTGCGGACGGAAACGGTGCCGTTTTCCATATCCCGGTCGCCGATAACCAGCATATAGGGGATCTTCTGCAGCTGTGCTTCCCGGATCTTGTAGCCCAGCTTTTCACTGCGGCAGTCGGTCTCTGCGTGGATGTTCACAGCATTCAGCTTAGCAGCCAGCTCCTCAGCATAGGCGTGGGCCCGGTCGGTGATGGGCAGCACCCGCACCTGAGTGGGCATCATCCACAGAGGCAGCGCACCGGCGTACCGCTCGATCAGGTAGGCAAGCGTCCGCTCATAGCAGCCAAGAGAGGTTCTGTGAATAATATAGGGGGTCTTCTTCTGGCCGTCGGCATCCACATACTCCATGCCGAACTTCTGTGCCAGCAGCATATCGATCTGGATGGTGACGATGGTATCTTCCTTGCCGAATACATTTTTATATTGAATATCCAGCTTGGGGCCGTAGAAAGCGGCCTCGTCAATGCCGATCTCGTACTCCACCCCCAGATTGTCCAAAATTTCACCCATAACACGCTGGGCTTCTTCCCACTGCTCTGCTGTGCCTTCGTACTTGATGCCTGCCCGGGCAGGATCCCACTGGGAGAAACGGAAGGTGCAGTTTTCCAGCATACCTACAGTGTCCAGACAGTACTTGGCCAGCTCCAGGCAGCCCTTAAACTCCTCCTCCAGCTGATCGGGACGCAGCACCAGGTGACCTTCGGAAATGGTGAACTGGCGGACACGGATCAGACCGTGCATCTCACCGGAGTCTTCATTCCGGAACAGGGTAGAGGTCTCGCCCAAACGCATGGGCAGATCCCGGTAGGAACGGGCCCGGTTCAGATAGACCTGATACTGGAAGGGGCAGGTCATGGGACGCAGGGCAAAGCACTCCTTCTCCTCATCGTGGGGGGCTCCCAAAATGAACATGCCGTCCAGATAGTGATCCCAGTGACCGGAGATCCGGTACAGATCCCGCTTTGCCATCAAGGGGGTCTTAGTCAGCAAGTAGCCGCGCTTTTGCTCCTCATCTTCCACCCAGCGCTGCAGGGTCTGGATGACCCGGGCGCCCTTGGGCAGCAGGATGGGCAGACCCTGACCGATTTCTTCCACCGTGGTGAAAAATTCCAGTTCCCGTCCCAGCTTATTGTGATCCCGCTTCAGCGCCTCCGCCTGGGCCTCCAGATAGGCGTCCAGCTCATCTTTCGTGGGGAAGCCGATGCCGTAGATCCGCTGGAGCATCTTCCGGTTGGAATCGCCCCGCCAGTAAGCGCCGCAGGACTTGGTCAGCTTAAAGCCGTTATGGCGGAGTCGGCCGGTGTGGTCCAGATGGGGACCCGCGCACAGATCGGTAAACTCGCCCTGGGTGTAGAAGCTGATCACAGCATCCTCCGGCAGGTCCTCGATCAGTTCCTTCTTGTAAGGCTCGTTGTGAGCCTCCGCCCAGGCGATGGCCTCTGCCCGGGGCAGCTCGCTGCGCTCTAGGCGGATGCGCTCCTTGATGATCTTCTTCATCTCGCCTTCGATCTGGGCCAGATGCTCGGGGGTGAAGGAGAAGGGGGCGTCAAAGTCGTAGTACCAGCCCTCATCAATGGCTGGGCCGATGGCCAGCTGCACCTCCGGCCACAGGCGCTTCACAGCCTGTGCCATCACATGGGAGCTGGTGTGCCAGAAGGTCTTCCGGTACTCGGGATTTTCAAAAGTGTACAGATTTTCTTCGCTCATAATGTTTCCTCCTAATGGTATTGTGGGGAAGGAAAAAAAGAATCCCATCCCCTGATGATACAGGGGTGGGATACAAGTTGTATTCCACGGTTCCACCCTGGTTGCGAATTACTTCGCCACTCATTGACGCAATAACGGGCGCACCCGGCAGGCTATTTCCAACCTGCGGCTCAGAAGTGGTATCGTGCTCGGCAGGGATCCAAGACCCTCGCACCAAACAGGCCTCTCTCTGGGAATCTTACCGACACGCATGTCTTCGTCATAGCCTTTTCTGCATGCATCATAGCACAGTTTTTTGCAGGTGTCAATCCCGGGGCGCTGGATTTAGGCATAAATCACAAAGTGGAGGGCGCGGGCTTGTTTGACAGTTTTTTTAGTGCCCTCAGGGAGGGACAGGTGGGAAAATAACGGGAATTTAGTTTACCATAATCGATAAAATGGTTACTTTGTGCGAAGGTTACATTTTTTTGTGACTTATGTTAACAAATGTAACTTTTTCTACAAGATATTGTGGTTTTAGACAAAAAGCAACCCGATAATTTGTTTGAAAGTTTACATAATATCGATGAAATAATTCTGTAAAAAGTTACTATTTTATGGTGTTTTTCCTGTAAGACTTGACTTTTTAAGAAAATTTGTTATAATTGACCCGCAATCCGGTTTTGGATTGCAATTCTTTACACACGATAAAAATCGCACAAAAGGCGAAAGATTTTTGTAACCTTTTTGGAAAGGAGGTTTTGCAATGCAACTGTTAGCTCCCTTTGTTTTGAAGAGAAAGAACAAGTCCCTTCGTGTTCTGGCGATGGCGCTGATCGTGGTTTGTTTGATCGGTGCCCTGGCACCCACTGCCCAGGCTGAGAACACCTATGTGATCACCGACGGCGATGCGGTTCTGGTACATACCACCTATGCCACAGATCCTGCTGAAGTACTGCGGGAGGCCGGCGTGGCTCTGGAAGCGGACGATTTTTATACAACAGCTGCCGGTGAGGATGGGTCTGAGATTAATATCCAGCGTGCCCAGACCGTCACCGTACATCACCGGGGTGAGGCTCTGGAAGTCAGCGCCTACGGTGAGACCGTGGAATCCCTGTTTGACCGTATGGGCATTGTCACGGACGATTCCCATGTTTCCCTGTCCCTGCAGAGTATGACCTACGACGGTATGGAGATCTGGGTAGACCAGGTGCTGGAGGCCAACGAGACCTATACCCTGGAGGTCCCCTTTGAGACTACATATTGTGAAGACCCCACTCTGGAGAAGGGTGTGGAAAAGACCCTGGTGGAGGGCGTGCCCGGCCAGATGCTCTGCCGCGCCAATGTGACCTATGTAAACGGTGAGGAACAGACTCGCACCGTGTATGAAGAGACGGTAGAGGTAGAGCCTGTTGCCAAGGTCGTAGCTGTAGGTACCGGCGAGGCTGTGGGTCAGACCTCTGACAAGCCTTTGATCGGCGACGGCGTGATCGTGCTGCCCACCGGCGAAGTGCTGACCTATACTCATAAGGACCGTTTTCTGGCAACTGCCTACACCCACACCGATGCCGGTTGTGATACCATCACCGCCAATGGCACGGAGGTAAAGTGGGGCGTGGTAGCCATTGACCCCAGTGTGGTTCCCTATGGCACCCGGATGTTCATCGTATCCAACGACGGTGAGTATGTTTACGGCCTGAGCACCGCAGAGGACTGCGGCGGCGGTATCATCGGTCACCGTCTGGACCTGTATATGGAGACCTACGAAAAGTGCATTCAGTTCGGCGCCCGTAACTGCACCGTCTATTTCCTGGGCGATGCCAACTGGAGACAGTAATTTACTTTAACATTGCAAATCCGCCTTTCTCATGCTATCATAGCAGGAGAAAGGCGGATTTTGTTATGATCGATGTGTGTGATATTCAGGTGATGAAGCCCTTGCTTGCAGAGCATGGCTTTCACTTTTCAAAAGCCAAGGGACAGAATTTTCTGATCGCCCGTTGGGTGCCGGAGCGGATCGCGGAGGATTCCGGGGTGGATCGGACCACCGGTGTGCTGGAGATCGGCCCCGGCATCGGCCCGCTGACCCAGCAGCTGTGCCTGCGGGCAGGGAAGGTCTGCGCCGTGGAGCTGGATAGCCGGTTAAAGCCTATTTTGCAGCTGACCGTAGGTCAGTTTGACAACCTGGAAATCATCTGGGACGATGTGCTGAAGCAGGATGTGGCGGCGCTGGTGCAAGAGAAATTTGCCGGTCTGCGGCCCATGGCCTGCGCCAATCTGCCATACTATATTACATCGCCCATTCTCTCGGCTCTTCTGGAGGCAGAGTGCTTTGAGGCGGTGACCGTCATGGTGCAAAAGGAAGTCGCCCTGCGGATCGCTGCCAAGCCGGGCACGGCGGACTATAGCGCCTTTACGGTGTTCTGCCAGTTTTATGCCCAGCCGGAGCTGCTGTTTGATGTGCCTGCCCACTGCTTTCTGCCTCAGCCTAAGGTCACCTCTGCGGTGGTCACTTTGCGGACACGGAAGACCCTGCCCTGGGAGATTCTGGACAAAGCAACCTTCTTCCGTACGGTGAAGGCCAGCTTTGCCATGCGCCGGAAGAAGCTGCAAAACGGCTTGGCAGCCGGCTTCCCGGAGCTGGGAAAGACCGGCGCGGGAGATGTGATCGCTGCCTGCGGCCTGCCGGAGAATGTCCGGGGCGAGACCTTGGATATCGGCCAGTTTGCGGCCCTTGCCAATGAGATCTACAGGAGGAAGCTCCATGATTGAATTTCTGTTTTTGGATCTGGATGATACCATTTTGGATTTCCATAAGGCGGAGCGGATCGCCATTGCCAAGACCTTCCGCCAGTTCGGACTGGAACCTACCGACGAAGTACTCGCCCGCTACAGCGCTATCAACCGGGCCCATTGGGAACGGCTGGAGCGGAAGGAACTGACCCGGGAGGAAGTGCTTACAGGTAGATTTGCCACTCTGTTCCGGGAGTATGGCATGGAGGAAGAACCGGTGCGCTGCGCCAGAGCCTATGAAGACAACCTGTCCATAGGACATTATTTTCTGCCCGGGGCGGAGACGGCGCTGGAGCGTTTAAGCCGGAAGTATAAACTGTACTTAGCCAGCAACGGCACCGCCAAGGTGCAGGCGGGGCGGCTGAAAAGTGCCAATATCAGCCACTTCTTCCAGAAGATATTTGTCTCCCAGGAGATCGGTGCCAATAAGCCGGACATGGCGTATTTTTCCGCCTGCTTTGCGGCTATCCCGGACTTTGATCCCAGCCGTGCCATGATGGTGGGCGATAGCTTGACCTCAGATATCCAGGGCGGCATCAATGCCGGCATGGCCACCTGCTGGGTGAACCCCACCGGCAAGCCGGGAAGAGAGGATATTCGCCCGGATTATGAGATCCAATCCTTGTCCCAGCTGGAAGCCCTGCTGGAAACGATCTGATAAAAAAGACCATTGCCCCCAGGCAATGTTCTTTTTGCGTATTCTTACAGATGCAGGACCCGATCCTTGATCTCCTGGGTACGACCCTGATTCCAGTACTGGGTGCCGATGTAGCCGCAGGTACGGCGGGCCACATTCATTTTACTCTGGTCGGTGTTGCCGCAGTTGGGACAGACCCAAACCAGCTTGCCGCCATCCTCCTGGATCCGGATCTCACCGTCAAAGCCGCACTCCTGGCAGTAGTCGCTCTTGGTGTTCAGCTCGGCGTACATGATGTTGTCGTAGATGAACTTCATCAGCTCCAGAACCGCGTCGATGTTCTGCTGCATATTGGGCACTTCCACATAGCTGATGGCGCCGCCGGGGGAGAGCTGCTGGAACTCGGCTTCAAACCGCAGCTTGGTGAAGGCATCGATATCCTCTGTCACATGGACATGGTAGGAATTGGTGATATAGCTCTTGTCGGTGATTCCGGGAATCACACCGAAACGCTGCTGCAGGCACTTGGAGAACTTGTAGGTGGTGGACTCCAGAGGCGTACCATAGAGGGAGAAGTCGATGTTGTGCTTTGCCTTCCATCCCTTGCAGGCGTCATTCATATGCTGCATCACCTGCAGCGCAAAGGGCTTTGCCTCCGGGTCGGTGTGGGAACGGCCTGTCATATACTTGACACACTCGTAAAGACCTGCATATCCCAGAGAGATGGTAGAATACCCGCCGTAGAGCAGCTTGTCGATGGGCTCGCCCTTGGGCAGTCTTGCCAGAGCGCCGTACTGCCACAGAATGGGGGCGGCATCGGAGAGCGTGCCCTTCAGCCGCTGGTGGCGGCACACCAGCGCCCGGTAGCAAAGATCCAGACGCTCGTCGAAGATCTTCCAGAACTTAGCGCTGTCCCGACCGGAGGACAGAGCCACATCCACCAGATTGATCGTGACAACGCCTTGGTTGAACCGGCCATAGTACTTGGGTTTTCCGTTCTCGTCCACATAGGGGGTCAGGAAGGAGCGGCAGCCCATACAGGTGTAGCAGTGACCCTCGCCGTTCTTATCCACCTTCAGCTCCAGCATCTTTTTCTCGCTGATATAGTCGGGCACCATCCGCTTGGCAGTGCACTGAGCGGACAGGCGGGTCAGATACCAGTAGGGAGAATCCTCGGTAATGTTGTCCTCTTCCAGTACATAGATCAGCTTGGGGAAGGCGGGGGTGATCCACACGCCCTTCTCGTTCTTGACACCTTCGTAGCGCTGGCGGAGCATCTCCTCGATGATCATTGCCAGATCCTTCTTCTCCTGCTCATTTCTGGCTTCGTTCAGATAGATAAACCCGCCGATGAAGGGGGCCTGACCGTTGGTGGTCATCAAGGTGACCACCTGGTACTGAATGGTCTGCACGCCCCGGGCCACTTCTTCTCTGAGCCGATCCTCCACCAGCTTGGCGATCACATCCTCCGTGGGCTCCACACCCAGCAGGGACAGCTCCTGCTCCACATTCTTGCGGATCTTCTCCCGGCTGACCTGAACAAAGGGTGCCAGATGGGTCAGACTGATGGACTGGCCGCCGTACTGGTTGGAGGCCACCTGGGCGATGATCTGGGTGGCGATGTTGCAGGCGGTAGAGAAGGAATGGGGCTTCTCGATCAGTGTGCCGGAAATGACCGTGCCGTTTTGCAGCATGTCCTCCAGGTTCACCAGATCACAGTTGTGCATATGCTGGGCGTAGTAGTCGGAATCGTGGAAGTGAATGATGCCTGCGTTGTGGGCATCCACAATCTCCTTGGGCAGCAGGATACGGCTGGTGATGTCCTTGCTGACTTCGCCTGCCATGTAGTCACGCTGAACCGCATTGATGGTGGGGTTCTTGTTGGCATTCTCCTGCTTGACCTCCTCATTATTGCACTCGATCAGACTGAGGATCCGGTCGTCGGTGGTGTTGGACTGACGGAGCAGGCTCCGGGTGTACCGGTAGGTGATGTAGGACTTGGCTACTTCGTAAGCGCCGTGGGCCATAATGGCCTTTTCCACCAGGTCCTGGATCTCCTCCACAGAGGGGCTGCGGCCCATCTCCTCACAGCTGATCTGCACATGCTCGGTGATGCGCTTGATCTGCAGGGGTGTCAAACGGACACTCTCCTCCACGGAGTTGTTGGCCTTGGTGACGGCAATCTCGATCTTTTCGGCGTCAAAAACCACTTCTGCGCCGTTGCGTTTAATAATTTTCATAAAAAACCTCTTTCTATGGGTATAGGCTTATGGACTTGCGTAGAACCCATTATACTACATATTGTGGTTTTTGCAATAGGAAAACACAAAATAAAGTAATTTCCGGCATTTTGTCGGAAAGGAAAGAAACAGACGGGGTAAAACGGCCACCTGTTTGGTGAAAAAGTGTAAAACCCAGAACTTCCCAAACAAATATTGCAAAAACCGTGGCACTATAGTATAATGTAGCAATCAAACGGAGTGAAAGTCTGTTTCCTTTTGCAGCAATAAGGAGAAAAGCTATGGAAAAGAAATCTTTTGGCATCCTGCCAGATGGCCGGGAAGCATTTTTATATACTATATCCTGTGGTTCTGTGCAGGCGCAGATCACCGATTTCGGCGCTACATTGGTGCGGCTGTATGTTCCTGACCGGGACGGCAATCCGGCGGATGTGGTTTTAGGATTTGAAAATGCTGATGCCTACCGCAACAGCACCACCTATTTCGGCGCCACCGTGGGCCGCAATGCCAATCGTGTGGGCAACGCCAGCTTCCTGCTGGGGGATAAACAGGTGCAGCTGCCTGTCAATGATAACAAGAACAATCTGCACAGCGGCCCGGACAGCTATGCCTTCCGGATCTGGCGGGTGCTGGAGCATAAGGAGAATATGCTGCGGCTGACTCTGCACAGCCCGGACGGAGACCAGGGCTTCCCCGGCAATGCAGATATTGCTGTGACCTATACTCTGGAGAACCCCGGCACACTGACCATTACCTATGATGCGGTCAGCGACAAGGATACGGTGTTTAATTTGACCAACCACAGCTATTTCAATCTGGCAGGCCATGACAAGCCGGAGAAGGCGATGGAACAGCTCCTGTCCATGCCCGCCCGGTTCTTTACCCCCAGCGATGCCGAGAGCATCCCCACAGGGGAATTGTGTGGCGTGGCGGGCACACCCATGGACTTCCGGGAGCCGAAGCCTGTGGGCCGGGATATTAACGCGGACTATGAATGTCTGCACCTGCAGGGAGGATACGACCACAATTTTGAGGTGTTCTGCAACCCCTGTGCGATCCTGACCGATTCGGAGTCCGGCAGAACCATGAGCGTCTCCACCGATTGCCCCGGCATGCAGGTGTATTCCGGAAACTTCCTGCAGGGAGAGGTGGGTAAGGACGGCGTCAGCTACATCTACCGGGGCGGCATTGCACTGGAGACCCAGTACTATCCCAATGCAGTCAATAACCCGGATTGGCCGCAAGCCATTGTGAAGGCCGGTGAGCGGTACCACTCTGTGACCCAGTATAGCTTTGGAATCGTCCGATAAACCGGAATCAATAAAAACCGCACCTCAGGCAGTGACCTAAGGTGCGGTTTCCTTTTACAGTTTCAGAAGCTTTGCTGCGGTCTTCCAGGCGATCTGCTCCATCTGGTCGTCGTTGAGCTTCAGCTGCAGGAAGCGTTTGACCTCTGTTTCCGGGTTCCACATGGGGTAGTCACTTCCGTACACAAACCGATGAGCGCCGTAATGGTTAATGTATTTCTCTGGCACACCTTCCTCCATAAACATCATGGAGGAGGATACATCAAAGAAGCAATCCTTGTGAGAAAGCTCCTCGCAGGCGACCTGGTACATCTCATACCCGCCGAAGTGGGCGGCAATCACCTGCAGCTTGGGGAACAGATCCAGCACATGACGCAGGCGGGCCGGATGGGAATAGTCAAATCGGTGGTCGCCCATATGCAAGATCACCGGCAGCTTTCCTTGAATCTGCTCGTACACCGGCAGCAGCCGGGGGTCGTCAATTGGGAAAACCTGGGAGTCCGGGTGCATCTTAATACCCCGAAGACCCTTATTTATAATGTAGTCTACCTCGTCTGTCAAATTGTCCATAGCGGCATGGATCGTGCCGTACCCGTAAAACCGGGGCTGCTGGGCAATTTGCTCCAGGATAAAGTCGTTGATGTGGCGGGTGCGATCCGGCCGCATGGCAACCGGCAGAACCACAAATTCCGAAATGCCTGCCTTATCCGCATGCTCCAGCAGGGACGATACCGTGCCGTCCATGGTGCCGTCCCCCAGGTGATAGAAGGTGCGGATGCTTTCTGCTGCCTTGGGCGCAATGGCATCCGGATAGATGTGGGTGTGAAAGTCGATGATTCTCAAAGATGGTCGCCTCGATCCAAAGTGTTTTGTTCATTATAACACGATTGAAATAAAAAGCAAGAACACACAGAAAAAAGGAATAAACTGGAGTGGGCAGGGACATACTGCTCTGTAAGGAGGGAAGCGTATGCAACTGAAGGACATTATGAAAAGTCCCGTGATCGCGGTACATCCGGGAGAGAGCGTGGAGGTAGCTGCCAGAACCATGACACATTATAATATAGGCTTTTTGCCTGTGTGCAACGGCGGACAGCTCCGAGGCGTCGTCACTGACCGGGACATGGTAACCCGCTGCCTGGCGGCGGGACGGAATCCGGCCAAGACCCCGGTGAGCATGGTGATGACCCGCCAGGTGGTGACGGCGGCTCCGGAGATGCAGACCGGGGTGGCGGCACACCTGATGGGCAGACGGCAGATCCGGCGGCTGCCGGTGGTGGAGTCGGGACAGCTCCGGGGGATGGTGAGTCTGGGGGACATTGCGGCCCAACATGAGGGCGCCGTTGATGCCGGAGATGCCTTGTCCGATATGGTCTCCGAGCCGGAGAAAATATAAAACAAACAGGGGAAGAATCATACAGAAAAAATATTTTCAGAAAGCGAAAAAAACTTGAAAAAAGTTGTTGACACGGGAAAAGGTTTGTGATAGAATAATCAAGCTCTGCCGATGAAGGCTCCTTGCCGGAGGCTGGGCAATATGTACCTTGTAAATTGAATAACGCAAAGACGAACAAGTAACACCTTGGACAATTTAAATTGTTTAAGTTTCGATGCAAATC
>JAZOBL010000077.1:0-5693 GCA_045595945.1 Faecousia sp. | reverse complement strand
CCCCTTGTGTAAAGGGGGCTGGCATTTGTGAGGAACGAGCAAATGACTGGGGGATTGTTTTGGTTCGATGTATAACAATCCCTCCGGCTCGCCATTCGGCGACCCACCTCCCTTTACACAAGGGAGGCTTTTTCTCTTTATCGCTACTGCTTACTTCTTTATCAAACCATCCGTATCTATATTTTATTACTCACCGCCATAGACTTTATGGAACCACGCGTCTAACGCGTGGTTTTCTTTATACAAAAAACTGCACTGCCTTAGGCAGTGCAGTTTCTGTTTTATCCGATTTTTTCGTCCAGCAGCTGACGCATAGCCAGCAGGTTCTCTTTGGTAATATCCTTCCGGGTCAGCAGCGCTGCAAACAGGCCAACGATCTCCGGCTTGTGTCTGTGAGAGAAAATCGTTGTTGCAAAGTACTCCTCCCGTGTCATAGTCGGTGCAAAGGTTCTTCCAAAGGTCTTGCTTCTTTTCACAAATCCTGCTTCCCGGATGGCTTCTTTTTGCAACAAGCCATTGAGCAGAATATGTACAGAACTATCCTTCCAGGATTTCTCCTCAGACCGCGCTAGCAAATCTGCCCTGGACAAGGGTTCCTCCGCCCCCCACAGTACATCCATGATTTGCATTTCGCTTTTTGTGAGTTCCATTAACAAAACCTCCCGGTTAATTTGCAAATTTTCATAAATATTATACAATCCACCAAGAGCTTTGTCAATCGTTTTTTGGGAAACAATGCCATAAAAAAGGCATGTAAACAACTAATTTTTGTAAAAATTTATATTTTTCTGTACATTTACCTGTTTTCAACAGGAAAGATTTACCATTTTTCCCTTTCCTGGGAGACGGAATTATGCGCAGATCAATCCGCCATAACGTTCTTCAGCAGTTCCCGGTTTGCCTCCAAATCGGGCACCAAAACCGCCATATCCCGAATCCAAGCGCTTTGGAATGTACCGTCAGCAGGGATTCGCTGGGTCTTGATCTCCAGATTGCTGAGCATAGGCAGAATATCCATGATATAGTTCATAATCTCCCGGTTGGTCAGGTCGGTGGTGAGCAGAGGCAGCGCCTGTTGCATCAGATCCATCAGCTGACTCAAATTCATCTTCTTACATTTTTCCACCAGCGCGCCCACAACTTTTCTCTGGCGTTCTGTCCGTTCAAAGTCATCTTTGCCCACATAGCGAGTGCGGGCATAGGCCAGTGCCTGAGAGCCGGTCAGGTGGTTCATACCCTCACGGAGAGACCAGTTATTATCCTTTGACACTTCCCAGTTGCCCTTTTTGTTCAAATAATTGGCTTCGGCACTGTTCAGGTAAATATCCACGCCGCCCATCAGATCGATCAGATCCATGAAGCCGTAGAAGTCCACTTCCACATTACCGTCCACGGTAACGCCGAAGTTTAGCTTCAGGCATTCATTAAACAGTTCCATGCCTTCCAAGGCATAGCAAACATTGATCCGGTTATCCTGATAGCCGGGAATCTGCACATACATATCCCGCATAAAGGAGGTCATGGTAAATGTTTTCTCTGCCTTATTGATGGTACACAGCATCATCACATCGGAGCGGGTGCGTCCCTCGCCTGCACGGCGATCCTGGCCGATCAGCATGATATTGATAATGCCTTCGCCTACCTCAATGTCGGAGCCTGTTCCCCATTCCACATCTTCCGGATCCATGGTGACTCCGGAAAATTCAGGGTCTGTGGTCTCATCACCATTCAGCAGCTCTTCCAGTTCAGAAGAGGACAATGTGGTGTCGTCCGGGTTCTTATTGATCAGACCGAACATACTCTCCAAATATGCTGTGCCAACGATCAACAGTGCCAGCAGCAAGCCCAGCACCACGCACAGCACAATCAAAAATGTCCGTTTCTTTTTGGGGGACAGATTAAACTTAAAATGTATCTTTTTCATATCTAAAATGCAACCTCCCAGCTACACATCATAATCGAAAGCGGATTACATTATATCGCAAATATCGGGAAAAATCCATTGTGAATCCTTACAAATTCCCGAAAAAACAAGCAATTTATCTTCTGTTTCTTACAATCAATCCTGATCCTGTCCAAAAAACGGAGCAAAAAAGTCGAACCAATCATCAAAATCCCCCGTACTGGGCATGTTGGGTGTCTGCTGAGTCGGCTGCGAGGGTTCGGTTGTTTCCACCGGTTTTTCGTCCAGAGTAATATGCAGATATACCGTTTCTCCATTGCGGTATACGGTAACGGTAGTGGTTTCGCCGGCCTCAAATCTCCGCAATACCCGGGTCAGCTCTGTGACGGAGGTCACATCATATCCACCCAGATTCACAATAATGTCACCGGCCAGGATTCCGGCTCTGTCCGCAGCCATTCCGGCCATGGGCTCTTCCACAAAGGCACCCGCAGGCAGACCGTAGGACTGGGCAGAGGCATCCACATCCCGGACGTAGACACCCAGATATGCGCCTGTCACGTATCCGTATTCCATCAGATCCTGGAACATGCCGATCACATCATCCATGGGAATGGCAAAACCCAGGCCTTCGATGGTGGCACCGGAGGTGCTGCTGCCGGTGTACTTGGCGGTGGTGATCCCCACCACCTGACCCCGCATATTAAACAGAGGCCCGCCGGAATTGCCGGAATTGATGGCAGCATCGGTCTGGAGAGTATTGATAACGGTGCCGTCGGCATCGATCACCCGGTCCTTGGCGCTGATATAGCCCACCGTCAAGGTAGAGGTCAGTTCACCTAAGGGATTACCAATGGCCACCACCTGGTCACCAACTGCCAGCTGGTCGCTGCTACCCACACTAACACAGGGCAGATCCGTTGCCTCAATCTTCAAAAGAGCGATATCGTTTGTGGCATCAAAGCCTACCAGATTTGCGGCATAGGACTTCTCATCATGGGTGAGCACAAAGATCTTCGTGGCAGACTGAACCACATGGTAATTGGTAGCCACATATCCGTCCTCCGTGAGAATGAACCCAGAGCCAAAGCCTTCACCGTAGCCATCCTGAGATTCAAACACACTGTTGATGGCAACCACGGATTGCACATTGGCGGCATATACCTGACCGGGGGTCATACCCTGGGCAGGAGCAACCACATCACCGATGTCCAAGACAGTTTCCCGGTAGATTTCCTCCAAGGCTTGGAATTTATCCTCCATGGCATCTTCCATCGCCTCTAACTGACCGTGCCAGTATATCCCCACGGCCAAAGCCGTCGCGCTACAGGCAAACAAAATCAGCGCGATCACCAGCAGAATCTTTGCGCCGGCACCGGTTCTTCTTTTGGCGACGGGTTTTACCGTCTGCGGCTGCTGAGGTGCGGCACATGTATAGGGAGAATCTGCAAAGGGAGACGGCTTAACCGGCCGGCTCTCCTCCACAAATTCATTTTCTGTATATTCATTTTCATAAGTATCCATCAAAACTGCTCCCGTTCTAAATGTATGATTGCTAAGTATAGCATATAGATATGAAGTTTTTGTGTCCACAGACGGTTCATTTCCGCATATTCACTATTATATCATAGCACATTCCTTCTTTTCGTCAAGAAAAAAAGAAAATGTGCGGCAGCTTTCGCCGCCGCACCAAGGAAAATGCTTACTTTCTGCGGAAGGACTTGCAGTCGGTGCACTGATCCATGGTAGGATTGCCCTCGTGGGTACCTACCAGAATTTTATCCAGTGCGCAGTAGTTGCTGTCGGAGCAGTGGTTGGCGCACTGCTGAACGGTACACTCAATGCTCTTGTTTGCATGGCAATTCATAGTGATTCCTCCTTTTGCTGTGATATGGGTAGTATGGTCGTTTTTTTACGATCCATACCAGTTGTTTTCGTTGTAAATCATTGACAATAAGGCTGCAATCCAGTATAATAGTTCCGGAAAATGTCTATTCCAAAGTAAGTTTAACAAAAGATACCTATGATCTTTTGAAAAGAAAGGAAAATTGCCATGATTTATAGTGCAGAAGTACAGCATATGTGCTCCGTGGCCAAGGGTGCCTATCACGGCCCCGCTCCCATCCCCGAAGAGGGCAAGTGGGTGCAGGTCAAGGAAATTAAGGATGTCAGCGGTTTTACCCACGGCATCGGCTGGTGCGCTCCCCAGCAGGGCTGCTGCAAGCTGACCCTGAATGTGAAGGAGGGCATCATTGAGGAGGCTCTGGTGGAGACTCTGGGTTGCTCCGGCATGACCCACTCCGCAGCTATGGCTTCCGAGATCCTGATCGGCAAGACCCTGCTGGAGGCTCTGAACACCGACCTGGTGTGCGATGCCATCAACACCGCTATGCGTGAGCTGTTCCTGCAGATTGTTTACGGTCGCAGCCAGTCCGCATTCTCCGAAGACGGCCTAGCCGTGGGCGCTTCTCTGGAAGACCTGGGCAAGGGTCTGCGCAGCCAGGTTGGCACTATGTTTGCCACCAAGGCCAAGGGTCCCCGTTATCTGGAGATGGCTGAGGGTTATGTGACCCGTATCGCTCTGGACGAGGACAACCTGATTACCGGTTACGAGTTCATCAATCTGGGTAGAATGATGGACTTCATCAAGAAGGGTGACGATGCTAACGAGGCACTGAAGAAGGCTAAGGGTTCTTATGGCCGCTTTGCTGACGCTGCCAAGTACATCGATCCCCGTCACGAATAAGAGGAGGACGCTGCTATGGCTTTGTTTGAAGGTTACGAAAGAAAAATTGACAAAATCAACGGCGTTCTGGCTCAGTACGGTCTGAACTCCGTGGAAGAGTGCCGTGAGATGTGCACCGCCAAGGGCTTTGATCCCTACGAGATCGTGAAAGGCATTCAGCCCATCGCATTTGAGGACGTGGCTTGGGCTTACTGCGTGGGCGCTGCCATCGCACTGAAGAAGGGCGTTAAAACGGCAGCCGAGGCTGCTGAGGCCATCGGTATCGGTTTGCAGGCATTCTGCATCCCCGGCTCTGTTGCTGAGGACCGCAAGGTCGGTCTGGGTCACGGCAATCTGGGCGCTATGCTGCTGCGGGACGAGACCAAGTGCTTCGCTTTCCTGGCCGGTCACGAGTCCTTCGCTGCTGCTGAAGGCGCAATCGGCATTGCCCGTTCCGCCAATAAGGCTCGTAAGGAGCCCCTGCGGGTCATCCTGAACGGTCTGGGTAAGGACGCTGCACAGATCATCTCCCGGATCAACGGCTTCACCTATGTGAAGACCCAGTTTGACTACTACACCGGTGAGCTGAAGATCGTTGAGCGCATCCCCTACTCCAAGGGCGAGCGTGCTGCCGTTAACTGCTACGGCTGTGACGATGTCCGCGAGGGTGTTGCTGTTATGCGTTATGAGGGTGTTGACGTTTCCATCACCGGTAACTCCACCAACCCCACCCGCTTCCAGCATCCTGTTGCCGGCACTTACAAGAAGGAATGCATGGAACAGGGCAAGAAGTACTTCTCCGTGGCTTCCGGCGGTGGCACTGGCCGTACTCTGCACCCCGATAACATGGCTGCCGGTCCCGCTTCCTATGGTATGACCGACACCATGGGCCGTATGCACGGCGATGCCCAGTTCGCAGGTTCTTCCTCCGTCCCCGCCCACGTTGAGATGATGGGCTTCCTGGGCGCTGGTAACAACCCCATGGTCGGTATGACCGTTTCCGTGGCTGTTGCTGTTGAAGAGTCCCTGAAGTAAGATATAACCTTAAGGGCATCTGCTTTTGCA
>JAZOBL010000076.1:0-6623 GCA_045595945.1 Faecousia sp. | reverse complement strand
TCTCCTGCGGGGGTGGTGACGGTGAAGTCGTACATCACATCGCCCAGGCCCAGGATCGCGCCGGAGAGGTCGCCTTCAATTAGGGCGGAGGTAAGGGTGATGTTGGCCTTGCTGCCGCTGAATCCATAGGAGGCCTCCACCTGATAGCCGTCAGGGGTGCCAGAAAGCGTCACAGCGTAGCTGCCGCTCTCGGGCAACTCAAAGCTGACCTTGCCGTATTCATTGGTCACGCCGTACTGCTTCATGTCCGCCAGGGTGCTGTCGGCATAGACATAGACATCCACGCCCTCCAGAGCCATGCCACCGGCAGACTCCACGCTGACAGAATAGGTAACGGTGTTACCGGCCACGGAAGCTTCCGTAGTTTCCACGGCAGCTTCGCCGCCGCAGGCAGCCATGGACAGGGCCATTGCCAGCACCAAAATCATTGCTAAAATTCGTTTCATTGCGTTCTCCTGTTCCTTCTCCGGAAAGAAAATATAGTATGGCCATAATATGCGCATTATCCATTCTATATTAACATATCCAGGATTTTCCGTCAATAAAAAAGTTAGGCAGGAGCCGAAGCTCCTGCCTGATTCTTTCACTTTTCCAGGGTCTTCCAGCCGTTAGCGTTCAGCTGCTGCTCCAGCTTCAGCCATGCCTCTTTGTTGAAAAGGCTCATCAGTCCGCCGCAGCGGATCTCCATATGGCCGATGGTAAAGAGCTCATAGCAGCCGGTGTTGCCGGCCTTATAGCGGTAGCCGATGCAGCGCAGACCGTCCCCACCAGGCTGGATGCCGGTGGTCCGGGCAAAGCTGTTGGCGCAGGCCTCCAGATCCACATGCCGGCTGCCCATTTCCACATCCCGGTAGAAGATCCAGTACTTATCCATTTTTTGAATATCCTGATAGCGAATCTGTTTCATTTTTATCACCCGGATCATTGTATCACAGATTTTTCCCCAAGTACAGAGCGCATCCATTGTTTTCCTGTAAAATTTGTGTTACAATCCCCGAAGAAACATAAGGAGAGAATTGCCGTGGATATCCTCATCCAGCTCATCGGCGGCCTGGGCATCCTGGCCAGCGTAGCTGCCTTCCAGTGCAAAAAGCACAAACATATTCTGAACCTTCGCACCTTAAGCGAATTTATCTTCGCGGTGCAGTATCTGCTTCTGGGTGCCTACACCGGCATGGCCGCGGATCTTCTGGGCTGCCTGCGCAACCAGATCTTCACCCGGCAGATCGCCAGGGGCAAGAAAACTACCGGTTCCATTGCCCTTTTCAGCCTGGCCTTTATAGCCTTTGGCATCCTCACCTGGGAGGGGCCCAAAAGCATTCTGGTGATCTTCGCCAAGGTCCTTTCCACCGTGGCCTACGGCAACAAGAATCCCACAGTGGTACGCACCATCATCCTGCTCACCAGCTCCAGCTGGCTGATCTACAATATCTATGTGTTCTCCCTGGCCGGCATCGCCTGCGAAATGGTGACGCTGGTTTCCTTGATCGCGGGTATTATCCGGATGGATCTGCTGCCCAAACTGAAAAAGAAAAGCGAGGCCTAAGCCTCGCTTTTTTATTTGGACATGGCGCTGTAAGAAACCTGCGCCGCGGAAATGTCTTTGGTGCATTCCATTTCCCAGAGCTTTACCTGCCGGGACAGCGCTTCCACCAGGGCTGCTGCTTTGGCCTGCATCTGCTCCGGGATCATGGTCTGGTGCAGCAGCTCTTTCAGCTGATCCTCCGGCTTGCTCCGGCGGATCCGGTTTTCCGGGCCCCGCTGCAGAAAGCAAATGCCTTTTAGGGGCAGGCAGACATTGCTGTCAAGGCCATGCTTGCCGCTCCAGGGAGATCCATAGGCGAAAACCCCGGAATCGGTGATCCGCAAAAAGGCCTTATCGTCATTGACGGTCACCGCCCGCTCCCCGAAGGTCTCCCGCCAGAACCGGGCATGGGTGGATTTTCCGGTGCCGCAGGGGGCTGTGAACAGATACGCTTCCCCGTCCACCCCCACAGTGCTGCCGTGAAGCAGGACGGTGTCCCGATTCAGCAGTTCCCGGGCGACCTTTCGCTGGATGGAGGCCCGCTCCAGAAAGGGGTCTGTGAATTTGCGCCGCTTCAGACCCTCTTCCTCCGCCTCAATATCCAGCATTTTCTGTTCGTAGGCAAGATCTTCCCGGGTGGTTTCCACCAAAAATTCCGGCGGGCGCTCTGTCAGATAGCCGCGGCAATATTCCCGGGTGCTGATAAACAGCGGCTGGACACTTGTAGCCAGCCCGGCAATTTCCATTGTAAAGGCTTCCATTGCCGCACCCCCGGAAATAAATCGTTGGATTTACACTAGCATAAAAGTGGGGAAATAGCAAGATGTTTCGCCATTCCCTTTATGTAGGGGCGATCAATGATCGCCCGTGAAATATGTCCGTCTTATGCGCCGGAGACTGTAACGTAAATATAGCAAAGCCGGGTTCCGGAAGTCTTGATTGCCGGAGCCTTTTCTGCTATAGTACAAGTATCGAAATCCAACAAAACAAGGAGGTCTGTTTGCCATGTCCATCTCCATTGCCTATATCCCCAAGGGCTATTCTTCCGAGCAAAAGCAAATCATGATCCGCAAGACCAAAGAAGCCTGCATGCAGGGCCTTGGCCTTTCCGAACTCCACTCCTTCGTATTTGTCCAGGAGATCGAGCCGGATTGCATGGATGAACAAACCAAAAATATGAAGTGCCTCTTCGTCTACACCACCCTGGGTAAGACGCTGGAAGGCAAAAACGCCCTTTGCAAGGGCTTTGACGAGGCCTGCGCCGAAGCCTTCGGTGACGAAAAGGGCCGCACCATTGTGATCTTCAAGGAGCACAGCGATGAAAATGCCGGCTCCAACGGCCTGCTGAGACCTTTTAATCCGGATTATTAAGGATTTCTGTAAAGACACGCTGAATTTGGCGAGGTGATCCACATATGAATGCCGCCTTTAAAATCAATGGGCTGATGATTGAAACAGAAAGGTTAATACTGCGTCCGTTTGCGCAATCTGATTTATACGACTTTTATGAATACGCATCTGTCGAGGGTGTAGGAGAGATGGCAGGATGGAAGCACCACGAAACCATCGAAGAGTCTCAGGAAATCTTAGAGAGATTCATCGAAGGCAAAAAAACCTTTGCCATTGTCTTCAAGGAAAACAATAAAGTTATCGGGTCTCTCGGCATTGAAAAATACGGCATGGAAGAAGCTTTGACCGAATTCAATACCTACAAAGGCCGGGAAATCGGCTATGTCTTAAGCAAGGATTATTGGGGCAGAGGTATCATGCCGGAAGCGGTTCGTGCTGTGATCGATTATCTGTTTCATTCTCTGGATTTGGATTTTTTGCTCTGCGGATATTACGACTTCAATAAACAATCTAAAAAAGTTCAGGAAAAGTGCGGCTTCCAGCCGTACCGAAAGCTCGTTATGGATACCCGTTTGGGAACAACGGAACCCGGTACTTTAAATTTGCTTTTGAATCCCAACAAGAATATCTCCTTGGTATTCTCCCATCCTGAAACATTGATTTACAAAGAATTGTAAGTTCAAATATACTGTAGGTGCGATCATTGATCGCCCCTGAAACATGTCCGCCTTATCTGCCGGAGACTGTAACGCGAATATGGCAAACCGGGCGCCTGAGGATCTCAGGCGCCCTTTGTTTTATTGGATGGTAATAACGATTCTGTCTTCTGCAATCCAGTTGTGAGAATAGTGCGGGCACAGCCATACTTCCTCTCCGTAAAATTTCTTCAACGGGAACTCGTCGTAGAAGTAGGTGATATTCCCCTCTTCATTTTCCTCCCCATACATGCTGCTCCACTGGTTGATCTCATACTCGTTTCCGTCTGCATCGTAGAAATAATTACCAAAGAGCTGATACATAGGCTCGTCCTCTTCCAGA
The DNA here is from genome assembly GCA_045595945.1 of Faecousia sp. Classification (GTDB taxonomy): domain Bacteria; phylum Bacillota; class Clostridia; order Oscillospirales; family Oscillospiraceae; genus Faecousia. The sequence continues at coordinate 2,710 of JAZOBL010000076.1, read as the reverse complement.
GCCGCGCGGAATTTTACGACCCAACCATTTCCCTGCTTTCTGGCGGAATCGAATTCGGCGCCTTCCGGCAGCTCACCGTGTTCTCCTGTGACCAGATTCAGATAGGTGTTCTCCATGTCCTTACGCAGCCATTGCGCGCCTGTAATTACCAGCTTCAGGTGATCAGCTTCGTAGAAGTAGGTGCTGTCTGCCCGGTAGGACACCATGGAGGGAGAATCTGCGGAGCCAATGGCAGTAATGCCGCTGGCTACAGGATCAAACTTCATGCCCCAATCGGTTTCAATGTAGAAATCCAGGTCCTTTAACCATGCCGTATTCTCTGCAGCTTCGGCAATCTCCACTCTCATGTGTGTGGGATATACCTCAATATTCGTAACCGTGATTTTCTGGCCCTCCAGAACAACCGTTTCATTCACCGGGAAAAGCTTTCCGGAAGCTGTAAACTTAGGATCAAACTCCAGAAGGAACGAAAACTCTGCCAAGTAATTCGGCCGATCCTGGTCTTCATCCAAATCCGTATCACCCACAGCCTGCTCCGGTGCAACCTGCCCGGACGCGACTCCGTTGGTATAAACCCTGAGTATGCATTCTAACTTATCTGGAACACTGCCATGGGTAAAGTCTATGGTAATCGATAGCAATTCCCCGTTTTCTTCACCAAAGCTATTGTTTACAATACAGAACCCAAGGTCTTTATCACTGCAGTTAATATCAGGATCCGCGCAAAGCTGCCCGTATTTCTCAGAGTTCAAACGGTAGAAGATATTGACCTGTTTCTGATCCACAATGAGATAGTCGATTTCCGCTGTTATGCCATTTTCCGTCTGGGTCAGATTCATTTGCTGCACATATTCGTTTTCGACAGCATCAGTCAGAGATCGGGAGAATGTCACAGCCGCGGCCAGTTCCCGCAATCCCGGCACCAAAGAGCAGGCATAGGCCACCGGCGCGCAGAGGTTGACCAGCAGAACGAACACCACAAAGCAGGCGGCCACCCCTGCCACCGGACGGAGGATCATCTGGGTAGTTCTCTTGCGTTTTCTCTTGTAGGCACGATCCAGAGTTGCCTCCAGCCCGGGAGCGCATTTGTTCAGTTCCTCGATCATAGCCTCGAACTCATTATTTCGATTCATGAAGACACCTCCTCCTCAAGTTCCAGCCGGAGCAGCTGCAGCGCCTTTCTCTGGCGGGTCGCAGCAGTTCCTGCGGGTATATGTAACATCTGGGCAGTTTCGGCCACGGTGAACCCACCAAAGAATCGCAGGATAATAACATCTTTCAAATCTTTGGGCAGCCGCCGCAGCGCTTCTTTCAACGGCAGAGCATCAAATTCTTCCTGCGCTGTTTCGGGCAATTCATTCAGCGGGTAATACCGCTTCTGCCGTCGCAGCTCATTGTGGCATTCGTTGATCAGGATACGAGTGATCCAGGTATCAAAGAACTCCGGCTGACGGAGCCTCCACTTACCGCAGAGAGCCTTGTAGATAGCTTCATCCACAGCATCCAGTGCCAGGGATTCGCTTCCCAGATAAGTAAGCGCGGTCTTATAGAGCTTGGTACGGACAGATTCCACTCGTTTTGCGAATTCATCATTCGTCACTGCCGCTTCACCTCCTTCGCCCATTAGACGCTTGAAAAGGACATTTTTATTTCGACTACATAAATACTTTAAAAAATTTAACCGGGGTGTTGCTGGCGCGGCGCTCCCCTGTTGGACTTGATATGCATTTTGTCCCTTGGGACAAAATAGATGTAGCCCCCTGTTGCGGTGCCCGGCAACAACATCGCACGATATGCGTGCTCGTTGTTCGCCGACCGCTGCCACTCGCTCGCTTCCCTTTTTCCTCCACCGGAGGCGGTCAGCTCGCTCCCCAGGGTTTGCTCTGCTATGGGTTCAAGCCCAACAGGAAGAAAAAAATACTCCGCACCGAATGGTGTGGAGTATTTTTTGGCTCCCCCTGTTGGACTTGAACCAACGACCTGCGGATTAACAGTCCGTCGCTCTACCGACTGAGCTAAGGGGGAATATTTGTGTTCGCATTACCTATTTTCACGGCCAGTCACCCGGCAACTATCGTCGGCGTACATGTGCTTAACTTCTGTGTTCGGGATGGGAACAGGTGGACCCACATGACAATCAATACGAACTCTTATGGATGACCTTTGGGCCATCTTTTATGTCAAAGCGCTTATGCGCTCTAACAGCATAAAGGATTATATCACTTCGTTTTCAGCTTGTCAATAGGTCAAACCCTCACGAAGTAAAATTTTTTGGTGCACCTTCAGGGACTCGAACCCGGGACCCACTGATTAAGAGTCAGTTGCTCTACCAACTGAGCTAAAGGTGCAGGTCTTTGTTTTGTATGTACCCTGAAAACTGAACATCATTACCACTTGCTGCAATCTGGGTTTGGTCAACACTGAGCCTGCTTTAGATCAAGCTTTCGGCTTATTAGTATCAGTCAGCTCAATACATTACTGCACTTACACCTCTGACCTATCAACGACATAGTCTACGTCGAGCCTCAGTGGAGATCTTATCTCAGGGAGAGTTTCACGCTTAGATGCTTTCAGCGTTTATCTCGTCCGTACGTAGCTACCCAGCCATGCCCTTGGCAGAACAACTGGTACACCAGAGGTACGTCCAACCCGGTCCTCTCGTACTAAGGTCAGCTCCCTTCAAATCTCCTACGCCCGCAACAGATAGGGA
>JAZOBL010000075.1:0-39374 GCA_045595945.1 Faecousia sp. | reverse complement strand
ATTGCCGAGTGCAGAAGAAAAACAAACTTAACCCAAATGCAGTTGGCAGAAAAACTGAACATTACCGACAGAGCAATATCAAAATGGGAAACAGGAAAATCTCTGCCCGACTCGTCTATTATGCTTGAACTTTGTGATGTTCTGGGTATCAGTGTTAATGATTTATTATGTGGGGAGGTAGTTTCAATGGATAATTACAACAAAGAATTAGAAAACAATTTGCTTGAAATGATTAAGCAAAAAGAACAGGCAGACAAAAGATTGTTGTCTGTAGAAGTGTTTATAGGCATTACTGCAACAGTCGTTCTTTTCGCCATGGTTCTCCTTGCCTCTTTTGTGCAGATGTCAAACGGCCTAAGGATTTCTCTTATAGTGCTTGGATTCATTTTGTTTTTTGCAGGTTGCTTCTATGCATTGCGGATTGAGCAAGTAGCAGGGTATTATGCATGTAAAGAATGCGGACACAGATATGTACCCACATACAAAGCGGTCAATTTCGCACCACATATGGGCAGAACAAGATATATGCGTTGCCCGCAATGCGGAAAAAAGTCTTGGCAGAAAAAAGTGTTAGGCAAAGAGTAAAGCCAATTCCAATATGTCGAACAGTTAAAAGCAGCCGCCTACTGTGTAGGTGGCTGCTTCTTTTATTCTGCCGGGAGGTAGGGGCTAGTTGGAGGCAACCTAAGAGGCCGGCAGAGAACAGTGTCGTTTACAATGTGGCGGCCATGACCGCCTTGATGGTGTGCATGCGGTTTTCTGCCTCCTGGAAGACGATGGACTGGCTGCTTTCGAAGACCTCATCGGTGACTTCCATAGCAGTGATGTTGAACTTTTCGCCCATCTCCTTGCCGATCTGGGTCTTCAGATCGTGGAATGCGGGCAGGCAGTGCATAAACACCGTGGAGGCTTTTCCGGTTTTCTGCATCAGTTCGGCATTGACCTGATAGGGGGATAGCTCCTCAATCCGCTCCTGCCAGACCTCCGCCGGCTCGCCCATGGACACCCAAACATCGGTGTAGATCACATCTGCATCCTTCACAGCTGCCGCAGGGTCGGTCTCGAACCGCAGGGTTGCGCCGGTCTCCTTGGCGATGGCCTCACAGGTGGCGATCAACGCCTTGTCCGGGAAATACTTCTCGGGGCAGCAGGCGGTGAAGTGCAGACCCAGCTTGGCGCAGCCCACCATCAGGGAATTGCCCATATTGTACCGGGCATCGCCCATATACACAAAATTGATCCCCTGCAGATAGCCGAACTGCTCCCGGATGGTGAGCATATCCGCCAGGATCTGGGTGGGGTGGAATTCGTTGGTCAAGCCGTTCCAGACAGGGACGGAAGCGTACTTTGCCAGTTCTTCCACGATTTCCTGCCCGTAGCCCCGGTACTCGATGCCGTCATAAATGGAGGCCAGCACCCGGGCGGTATCGGCGATACTCTCTTTCTTGCCGATCTGGGAGCCGGTAGGATCCAGATAGGTGACTCCCATACCCAGATCGTAAGCTGCCACCTCAAAGGAGCAGCGGGTGCGGGTGCTGGTTTTTTCAAAGATCAGAGCAATGTTTTTACCCTGGTGGATCCGGTGGGGGACGCCGGCCTTTTTCTGGGTCTTCAGCTCCGCTGCCAGATCCAGCAGTTGCATAATCTCTGCTGGGGTAAAATCCAGCAGCTTTAAAAAGTCTCTACCTTTCATCATCACAACACCTTAGATAAGAAAGTTTGCAGGCGCTCACACTGGGGCTTGTCAAAGATCTCCTCGGGAGAGCCTTCCTCGGCAATACAGCCGTCGTCCAAAAATACCACCCGGTTGGAGACCTCCCGGGCAAAGCCCATCTCGTGGGTCACCACCACCATGGTCATGCCTTCTCTTGCCAGCTCCTTCATAACATCCAGAACCTCGCCCACCATCTCCGGGTCCAGGGCGGAGGTAGGCTCGTCAAAGAGCATCACATCCGGCTCCATGCAAAGCGCCCGGACGATGGCCACCCGCTGCTTCTGACCGCCGGAGAGCTGGTTGGGGTAATCCCCTGCCCGGTCAGCAAGACCAACACGCGCCAGCAATGCCATGGCTTTTTCCTCTGCCACTTCCTTGGGCAGCTTCTTGAGCATCATGGGGGCCAGAGTCAGATTGTTCAGAATGGTCAAATGGGGGAACAGGTTAAACTGCTGGAACACCATGCCCATCTTCTGCCGGTGCAGATTCAGGTCTACCTTTTCGCTGGTCAGGTCTGCGCCTTCGAAGAAGATGCTGCCCTCGGTGGGGGTTTCCAGCATATTCAGACACCGCAGGAATGTGGATTTGCCGGAGCCGGAGGCACCAATGACACATACCACGTCACCCTTGCAGATGTCGATATCGATCCCTTTCAAGACCGGGAGCTTGTCAAAGTCCTTTTTTAGACCCTTGACCTGAATGATCACGTTATTTTCCATCGCTCTTCCCCAGCCTCCTTTCCAAAACAGCCAGCAGCTTTGTCAGCGCCACGACTACCGTAAGATACACAAGCGCCAACAGGATCAGCGGGTTTACCGCATCAGTTGTGTTGGTACGGATCAGATTCGCAGCGCGGGTAAGATCTACCACAGTGACATAACCTGCCACAGAGGTTTCCTTCAAAAGCGCAATACACTCGTTACCGATGGCAGGGAGAATATTCTTGATTGCCTGAGGAAAAATGATCTTTGCCATTGCCTGTCCTTTGGAAAGACCAAGGCTTCTGGCGGCCTCCATTTGACCCTTATCCACCGCATTGATACCGCTGCGCATCAGCTCTGCCATATAGGCACCGGAGTTGATGCCGAAAGCGATGATGGCTGTGGTAATGCCTTCGGTGTCGGAAACGATGATGATAAAGTAGAAGATCATCAGCAGTACCGTAACCGGAATGCCCCGGATCACCGTGGTATAAATATCGCAGAGACAGTTGACAAACTTCAGCTTCCTGTTTCCCTCGGCATAGTACTTTGCGATAGCGATCAAAGAACCGATCACCACACCGATCAGCAGCGCAAACAGGGTGATCAGTATGGTGTTGCCAAAGCCTTCCAGAAGCAGCTTGTAGTTGTCATCTACGATAAAGGTTTCGTATAATTGTTCAAACCATGAATTCATTTTTGTTCCTCTCAAATGAAATTTTAGGGGTTGCTGAAAAAGCAACCCCTAAAACGATTTGCAAATTAGTTTTCGGGCTTGGTATAGGGGGCTTCGTATTTTTCGAACAGAGCCGCGATGGTTCCGTCAGCGATCAGTTCTTCCAGAATCTTGTTGATCTCCTCCACCAGATCCTCGGAGCCGAAAGCGAATGCGAAAGCATAAGGCTCAGTGGTCATGGCTTCATCCAGGATCTTCACAGAGTCGTCGCCCTTGCACAGCTCAGCAGCGGTGAGGTCGTCCACAACCCAAGCGTCCACTTTGCCCTGTGTCAGGGCCAGCTTTGCATCCTGGTTGGCTTCAAACTGGCTCAGGGTATAACCCTCGCCGCTGCAGAATTCTGCAGCAGTGGTGCCGGTCTGTACAGAGATCTTCTTGCCGGCCAGATCCGCCTTGGAAGCGATGGCGCTGTCTGCATTTACAACGATGCACTGTGCTGCCAGGCAGTAGGGTACGGTAAACAGTGTGTTCTTTTCGCGCTTGGGGGTCACAGAGATGCCGGACATACCGCAATCGTACTTGCCGGTCTGAACACCGGTGAGAACTGCGTCAAAGTTGATCTGCTCCAGTTCAAAGTCAATACCGAGCTCCTGGCAGATGATTTCCATGATTTCTACTTCGATGCCGACAACTTCGCCACCCTCCAGATTCTCAAAGGGAGGGAAGTCGGGGCTTGTAGCCACCGTCAGCTTGCCGGCCTTCTGTACATCTGCCAGAGAAGGACCCTTTGCGCCGCAGGCAGCCAGGGCCAGACACATAACAAGAACCAAAACCAGTGCTAAAATCTTTTTCATAATCGTTTTCTCCTTTTAATTTAAAATAATGGTTTGAAATAGTTTTAATGCCGTCTCGGTGACAGCGTGATTCCATTGATATTGCGGGGTGTGCAAGGGCGGTGCGTCTTCGCCGCTGCCGATGCCGATGTAACAGGTCCTGACCTTGCTGCAGTACCGGCCAAAGTCATCCGACCATCGGAAGGGCACTGTCAGCGCTATAGAGGGGAGGCCTGCCTTTTCTGCCGCCATTTCGCAGCGCCTGAAAAGCTTGGGGTTGTTGACCGTGGCGTAGAACACATCCTGGGTTCTGCATGTCAGCTTTACACCGGCCTTGTCTGCCAGCTCCTGCGCCCAAGCGATGAAGCGCTGCTCCAGCTTTTCCAGGTCTTCATTATACCAGCTGCGCAGGGTCAATCCGATCTCACCGCTGCCTGCCGCCACGCCAAAGGCCTGACTTCCGGCGCTGATGCAGATGGGGGTGGCCAGCACCATGCCGTCATAGACGGTGCTGTCGGTAAGATCATCCCACCGGGAGAAAAACTCCGCAATGGGGAAGATGGGGTTATTTCCCTGCTCCGGATTGGCTGCGTGGGCCTGCTCACCTTCAAAATGCAGCACCAGACCCCGGGAGGCGCAGGCTACGGTGTTAGGTAGCAGCAGGACTGCTCCGGCAGGATACCCGGGACAGTTATGGAAGCCGTACAGGGCATCGATGTTCTCCTGCTGGAACAGTGCCAGACATTCCTGCGCGCCCTCGCCGGTCTCCTCCGCATGCTGGAACAGAAAATACACATTCTTCCCTAGAGTCTTGCCATTGGTCCAGGCGGCCAAGGCGGCAAGGATGGACACATGCCCGTCGTGGCCGCAGCCGTGATAGGGCTGACCGTCGATACCTACCATGGCGTCCATCTCTGCCCGGAAGGCAACGGAGGGGGCCAGAGGACCTTCTCTGTGGACCGCGTAGAACCATTTTCCCTGATCCACGACCTGCAGATCGGGGTATCCACTGAGGTAGTTCATGAGAACGGCCTTTGTCTTAGTCTCGCAGCCCGATGCCTCCGGCAGGTGGTGCAGGCTGTTCTGTAGCAGCACTGCTTGCTGATAAATATCCATCAAGGCTGCACCTCCAACCAATCTTGTAAAAAGGCGATCTGGGTATCTACCGACTGGGGTGATGTGCTGCCGGCGGAGATCCGCTTGGCAACACAGGTCTGCAAAGAGATCTGCTCATACACATCCGCATCGAATGCCGGATGGTACTGCTGTAAAAATTCCAGAGGCAGCTGCTCCAGAACCGTACCGGTCTGAATGCAGTGGGCCACCAGCTGACCGGTGAGCTTGTAGGCCGTTCGGAAGGGGATGCCCTTTTTGGTCAGATAGTCTGCCAGGTCGGTTGCGTTGATAAAGCCGGACTGGGCGGCCTTGTACATATTCTCTTTTTTGACCTTCATGGATGCTACCATGGGGGTAAATACCCGCAGGCACATGTTCACCGTGTCAACCGCATCGAAAATGGACTCCTTATCCTCCTGCATATCCTTGTTATATGCCAGAGGCAGCCCCTTCAGCATGGTTAAGGTGCCCATCAAGTCGCCGTAGACTCTGCCGGTCTTACCACGGACAAGCTCGGCGATGTCGGCGTTTTTCTTTTGGGGCATGATGCTGGAGCCGGTGGTGTAGCAGTCGTCCAGCTCCACGAACTGGAATTCCCAGCTGCACCAGAGGATGATCTCTTCACTAAACCGGGACAGGTGCATCATCACAGTGGACAGGGTGCTGAGCAGCTCCACGCAAAAATCCCGGTCGGATACGGCGTCCATGCTGTTCAGACATATTCCGTCAAAGCCCAGGGCCGCAGCGGTATGGCTTCGGTCAGTGGGGTAAGTGGTGCCAGCTAAGGCGCAAGCGCCCAGAGGGGATTGGTTCATCCGCTTGACCGCGTCCTGCAGACGGCTCACATCCCGGGTGAACATCATGGCGTAGGCTAAAATGTGATGGGAGAACAGCACCGGCTGTGCCCGTTGCAGATGGGTGTAACCGGGCATGATGGCGTCGGTATTCGCCTGCGCCACCTGTGTAAGCACCCGGATCAGCTCTTTAAGCTTGCTTTGAATTCCAGCGGCTTCCTCCCGCAGGTACATCCGGATGTCCACCGCCACTTGATCGTTCCGGCTTCTGGCGGTATGGAGTTTCTTGCCCACATCGCCGATGCGCTTTGTCAGCTCCGCCTCCACAAACATGTGAATGTCTTCTGCGGTGTAGTCGATGGCCAGCGTGCCGGTTTCCAAATCCTGGAGGATCTTCTCCAATTCAGCTAAGATAAGATCGATGTCCGCCTGGGGGATGATCCCTTGAGCCGCCAGCATGGCGGCATGGGCCATAGAACCTTCAATATCCTGCCGGAACATGCGGCTGTCGAAATGGATCGAGGAATTAAAATCATCCGCTTGTTTGTCCAGCGCTTTGCTGAACCGGCCTTCCCACATCTTGCTCATGGGAGTCATCCTTTCTTACAGTTTTCCCTGCTCCATCAGTGCCTGCACCTGGGTGGGCAGACCCCACAGATTGATAAAGCCGGTGGCCTGGGACTGATCGTAGTCGCTTTCACCGAAGGTGCAGATGTTCTCGGAGTACAAAGAGTAGGGGCTCTTCACACCGGCGTTGATCATGTTGCCCTTGTAGAGCTTCAGCTTCACAGTACCGGTGACGGTCTTTTGAGTTTCGGTGACAAATGCCGACAGAGCCTTCCGCAGGGGGGAGAACCACAGGCCGTTGTACAGAAGCTCGGCAAAGCAAACACTCAGCTCCTGCTTCTTGTGGGCGGTCATCTTATCCAGACACAGGGTTTCCAGTACACTGTGAGCCTTGTAGAGGATGGTGCCGCCGGGGGTCTCGTACACGCCTCTGCACTTCATGCCCACCAGACGGTTCTCTACGATGTCCAGAAGACCAATGCCGTTCTTGCCGCCGATCTCGTTGAGCTTCCAGATAATGTCGGTAGCGGTCATCTTTTCTCCGTCCAGTGCTACGGGAACGCCCTTTTCAAAGTCGATGGTCACATAAGTAGGTGCATCCGGTGCCTGCAGAGGAGAAACGCCCATCTCCAGGAAGCCGGGCTTTTCGTACTGAGGCTCGTTCCAGGGATCTTCCAGATCCAGACCCTCGTGGCTCAAGTGCCACAGGTTCTTATCCTTGGAGTAGTTGGTTTCCCGGTTGATCTTCAGAGGCACATTGTGAGCCTCGGCGTAATCAATCTCCTCCTCACGAGATTTGATATCCCACTCCCGCCAGGGGGCGATGATCTTCATTTCGGGAGCGAAGTGCTTGATGGCCAGCTCGAAACGAACCTGGTCGTTGCCCTTGCCGGTACAGCCATGGGCGATAGCATCTGCGCCCTCTTTCAACGCGATCTCCACCAGACCCTTGGCGATAATGGGACGGGCGAAGGCAGTGCCCATCAGGTACTCCTCGTAAATAGCGCCTGCCTGGATGGAGGGGACGATCACATCGTTGACCATCTCGTCGCTTAAGTCCAGGGCATAGTACTTATCTGCGCCGGTAGCGTAGGCCTTTTCTTCCAGACCCTCCAGCTCATCCATCTGTCCCACATTGCCGGCAACGGCGATGATGTAGGGATTATCGTAATTCTCCTTCAACCAGGGGATGATGATGGATGTATCCAGACCACCGGAATAGGCCAAAACGATTTTTTCGATCTTCTTACTCATTTTCATTCCTCCAAATTCACCCCCGTTTTGCGGGGATGCTTGTTGTGTTGTATGCATTGTAGCACACAATGAATAATTATGCAAGTATAGATTTGGGAAATATCGCCGTTTTCACTGCCAAAAAATAGGGGATTTTTCTTCTGCTATTTAGATATTTTCACAACAAACCCGCCTTGAAAAGGAAAACATCCGGAAAGACTGCGGCACGAGCAGCAGGCGTATATGCAAAAAATACATGAAAATATGCATAAAATCCGCTGCATATCCGAATGTCCCGAAAAATCCCAGAAGCTTTGCATAATTTTGCGTTCTCTGGCAAACAATACCTGCGAACACAAAAACAGGAGGTTTTTCTATGAAATCAATCAGGTTTACCTGTCTGCTGCTGACCCTGTGCATGGTGCTGTGCATGGGGGTAGGGGCAGTTGAGGTGGATAGCGATCAGCTATACTGCTTCAGCGGCGGAGAATTCTCTACCGCTGAAGAGCCGCTGGCAGGCATCTGCGTGACCGAGCTGCCGGATGCCCAGACCGGCACGATTATGCTGGGCAACCGGGTCATCCGCCCGGGAGATATTCTCACCGCCGGGCAGCTGAGCAGCCTGTCCTTCCATCCCCGCAAGACCCAGGAGGATGCCCAGGCGTCTATGAGCTATCTGCCCATTTATGAAAATCGGGTGGAGAAGAACGCTACCATGACCATCGGCATCCGGGGTAAAGAGGACAAGACTCCGGTGGCGGAGGACATGGTGCTGGAAACTTATAAGAACCTTTCCAATGACGGGGTGCTGAAGGTCTCCGATCCGGAAGGGGAGACGCTGACCTATACGGTAGTTCGGAATCCCAAGAGAGGAACGGTGGATGTCCGGGAGGACGGATCTTTCACCTACACCCCCAAGAAGAATAAGGTGGGGGTGGACTCCTTCACCTATACCGCCGCAGACCCGGCAGGGCATGTATCCCGGGTGGCTACGGTGACCATTCAGATCCTTAAGCCCACCGATGCCCGGCAGTATACGGATACCGCAGGACTGGATTGCCGGTTCGAGGCGGAGTGGATGCGCAATACAGGCCTGTTTGTAGGCGAGCAGGTAGGCGGTCAGTCCTGCTTCTACCCGGATAAGACCGTCAGCCGGGGTGAGTTTTTGACCATGGTCATGCAGGTGTTAGATGTACCTGTCAGCGGCGATCCGCTGGAGGGTGTGTCGGTGACCACCCGCACTTGGCTGCAGCCCTATCTTGCAGCGGCCATCCGGTCCGGGCTCACGGCAGATTGGCTGACAGACCAGGATCTGGATGCGCCCATTACCGGCGCGGAGGCAGCGGTGATGCTGCAAAATGCGCTGGATCTGTCTGTGAGCAGCCAGGCGCTGGAGGCAGAACCTACCTTCTCTGAGGATGTGCCGACTTGGGCGGTTTCCAGCCTGACGGTGATGGCAGAAAACGGTGTGGAGCTGGAGGCCAACGCCCCTATGACCCGGGCGGATGCGGCGCAGGTTCTCTACCAGGTGAGTTATTTGGCATTGGAAGCACCGGGCATGACGGTGTTCCGGATGCAGCAATAAAGAATCCCCCCTGTGCCGGTTGGCACAGGGGGTGTTTTATGTGTGTCAGCTAACTTTCTGAACGATCTTCGGGATTCGCGCCAACAGCAAAGCAGCCAGCGCAGTCAGCACCATTTCCGGGATCATGTACATACCGTTATATACCACACTGTAGGTCAGACCCAGCGCTTTCGGGCTTAGGTTTTGCACCAGCCACGCACCCCAGGCAGGGAAGCCGTCCTGGGTGAAGAACCATTCTGCCCATCCGGAAAACAGTATGTAACCGGATACGATGTGAGAAAGATACCGCAGCCCTAGCGCCACCAGAGCGCCCAGCATCAGCGCCATGCCGGGTCGGGCAATACGGTTGCGGAAGATGCCGCCAACACCCAGTACCGTAAAGGCTACCACATAGTCCATCAGGCACATGATGATGGCATTTACCAGCATGGTGCCGTCACCGAAATACCCGGGCTGGAAAGCTGCTGCCACGGTTTTGGCACCCAAGGCCATTTCCAGCATGGCGTAAGCCACACCGGCCCACAGACCCCATTTTACACCGTGCCGGTAGGAGATCAGTACTACCGGCAGCATGCTGACAAGGGTGATCTGTCCGCCGAAGGGCATTTCCGGAATGATCATTTTTGCCACCAGCTCCAGAACAATGGCTACCGCCAGGAGCATGGCACTTTCTGTGATGCGTCTTGTTTTGCTTATCATTTTGTAACCTCCTCGGGCAAAAGAACCGATAACCGACAAAAATCATTTTCGGAGCTTGCCCCAAATAAAAAATATATCGCATTGCAACCGTCTAGGTGCAATGCGATACAGAAGGTATCTCATATGTGCATCTTTTCCTACGACGGTACTGACCGTATCAGGTTCACGGGTCAAGGCTACAAAGCCTTATCTCAGCCGGTGCACCGGCTCCCCGAAGACGAAGTTGTATTGCGACTGAAACAATTATAGCAGTTTGGCAGAATTTGTCAAGCCATATTCAGGGACAGCTCCCTGCCGCCCAGAATGTGGAAATGCAGGTGATGGACAGTCTGACCGGCATCAGTACCGCAGTTGGATACCACCCGATAGCCGTTTGCCAGACCTTCGGCGTTGGCAATGGCAGGAATTACCTCAAGAATATGGGCGATTACAGCGCTGTTCTCAGCAGAAATCTCGTTGACGCTTGCAATATGTGCCTTAGGAATCACCAAAATATGGGTGGGCGCCTGGGGATTGATATCCCGGAAGGCGTAGACGGTCTCATCTTCATAGACCTTGGTAGAGGGGATCTCCCCGGCGATGATCTTACAGAACAGACAATCCATAATACATACTCCTTCGTTAGAATCCAAATGCGGCAAATACACCGGTGCTTGCCAGGGCCATAATAATACCGGCCATAACTACACCAAGACTTACGGATACGACCGTGGACTTAAAGCCCATGTCCAAGAAGCTTGCGCCCAAAGTGCCGGTCCATGCGCCGGTGCCGGGCAGGGGAATGCCTACAAACAGCATCAGGGCAATGAACAGACCGCCCCGGCCGGTGGTTTTTACCAGCTTTTTGCCGGCCCGCTCACCCTTTTCCAAAAAGAAGGTGAAGATCTTGCCGATATATTTTTTGTCCTTTCCCCACAAAAGCACTTTTCTGGCAAAGAAGTAAATGAAGGGGACGGGGAGCATATTTCCCACAACGCAGATGGCCAGCGCCAGAGGGAAAGGTATGTCCATACCCGGGGCCATAGCCATCACCATAGCGCCACGCAGTTCGATCAGGGGTACCATAGAAACCAAAAAAATTGTCAAATATTTGCCCATTTGAAAACTCCTCGGAAGAGTATTATGCAGAAACGGTTTCCTTGACCACCACAAAGCCGTCCACCAGATTAGCGCTCTCCAGCGTGCCCTCAATGGCAACGGTGCGCTCCATCAGGTCGGTGCAGATCACGTAGCCGTCCTTGCAGTCGATGCGCATTACGTTGCGCAGGACTACATTTTCTTCGCTGCGGGTGTTCTTATAAACAGTAGAAAGACACATAGGCGCACCTCTTACTTTGCATCCAGGCTGGCCAGCACCGCAGACAGGCGCATATTGCCCTTTTCAAAGTCGGACACCGCTGCCATCACCTGCTCATAGGCTGCGTGGCTGCCGGCCTTCTCCAGCTGGATGGCCAGATCTGCCAGCTCTCTGGCGTGGCTGGCATTGTGGCCGGCCATATACTTCATCAGCGCCAGCAGCTCCTCCATGGGGGTATGCTCACAGGAAGATGCGCAACTGCCGCAGCTGCCTGCGCAGCTGTGGTGATGGGTGTGGGCATGACCCTCCTCATGGAGGTGCTCGTGGGAATGGGGATGCTCATGTCCATGCTCATGGGCATGGGTATGCTCGTGGGTGTGGGCAACACCGTCGTGGGTGTGCTCGTGGGTGTGGGTATGCTCGTGGCTGTGGGTATGACCGCCGGCCACATGATCGTGATCCATATGCATAGGAATGTCTCCTTTGAATTTTTTATTTATTATAAACCGGGATTGATTTCTTGTCAAATAGGGAAATGCAAAGGGGGCAGTGGAAACTGCCCCCTGTTTATGTATTTAATTCCCGGATTCCGTCAGCTTCAAATCGAAGGACACAAGGGCATCGGTCTTATTCTCGGCAACGATGGTAACAGTTGCCAGACGCGTCAGATTTTCATCCTTGCTGGCAGGCGTTTTTTTGTAGCTCCACATATTCTCTGTGATCTCGGCACCCTCCACAGCTTGGTAAAGGGCCACGGTGTAGGTGGTTTCCTTGCCCCAAATGGGTTTTGCAGCGTATTCCACCACGGCCACAGTGTTATCCTTGGGCAGGGTGTCATCCTCTTCCAGGATGATGGCGTGCATGGCCTTATTGCGCTCCACCACCTCCTCAGCGGAGTAATCCTTGGTGACGGAGTTGTTATTGTAGTAGTATGTAAGATAACCGGCGGCGCTGCCCAAACCTACGACCACCACCAGAACCAGCGTAGCGATCTGCTTTTTGCTGAAGGCCAGATTAGATTCCTTGTCAAAGACGAGCTTTGCCCGATAGGCCACCGGCATCAAAGCTTTTAAGAACAGGGTCATCACTACAGATTCGATGGGGAAAAAGAACAGGTTCTTAAACAGGCGAGACACGGTGAAGATGCCCAGAATCTGGCTCTTTGCGCTCTCGGGATTGCCCATGTAGGTGTACTGCCAGGCGATGATCAGGGTCTGCAGGATCATATTTATGAAGAAGCAGATGATAAATCTTGCCAGGATCACACGGCCGGTAGATACCTTTGCCCGGTACAGGCACAGGGCATACACCATGGTGCTGGCGATCTCTGTCAGCACAAAGGGCAGGAAATAGTCTCCGTTAGGGAAGATCATAAAGCCGATGGTATCGGAGATGATGGCAGCGGGAATGGCTACCACAGGTCCGAAAATCATAGCGCCCAGAGCTGTTGCCAGCATGGCAGTCTGGATGCACAGCTGGGGATTGCCCAGAGGGATGGCCAAAGGCTTCAGGGCTACACGCAGGGCAATGAGCAATGCGGTGATCACCAGCATTTTGGTGCTTTTCAGCTCAGAGGCGGCATCCCGCCAATAGGCCTTGGAAAAGGGATGAGGATACAGGGTTTTGGTTGACATAATAAAAACCTCCTTCATATGTAGGCAAAGGACGCCTGTAAGGGCAGCTGCCTCCTGCTGGGGAACCAAGCAAAAACCCCATACGCAATGCGTACGGGGAGTGTTGGTATTACCCATAGGGGAAGGGGCAGCACAAAACTGGCAGGCCTCTTTACCCGACCGAGTATCGTTGCTTACATAAAGGAGTGTTTCCTATATGCGCAGCGGGTGCGGACGACCTCATCGCGGATCTACTCCTTCGTCTGCCAGACAACTCCCCATTTTGGCAGCACTTCACGCGAGGTCTCCTACTCTGTTCGTGCCTATCATACAACAGGTTGCAGAAAAAGTAAATCCCTATTTTACATTTTTTATCCATAGATTTGGAAAGAATCCACAAAATATAACCAAAAGCCTGGTGGGAAACCCCTTGCTTTTTGACAGATGTTGATTTATAATAAATGTCATACTGGGTAAGGAGGACATTGTGTGGGAGAATTGATCGCAGTTCTGTCCGGCAAGGGCGGAACCGGCAAGACCTCTGTCTGCGCAGGTCTGGCGGAAGCGCTGGCCTTACAGGGGCAGAAGGTTCTGTGCATCGACTGTGATGTGGGCCTGCGGAATCTGGATATTGCGCTGGGTATCAGCCAGATCGGCACATTGTCCTTTCAGGATGTGTGTCAGGGTCACTACGGTCTGGAGCAGGCCACCCGCCACCCGGTTTATCCCAACCTTGCCTTCCTGACCGCGCCCATGAACTGCCCCATAGACAGCGTGGATGCAGACCTGTTCGGTCAAATGCTGGCGTCTGCCCGCAATCTGTTTTCCTATGTGCTGCTGGATGCCCCGGCGGGGATCGATGCGGGCTTCCGGCTGGCGGCTCGATTCGCCGATCGGGTGATTCTGGTGACTGGCGCAGAGCCGGCGGCTATCCGGGATGCCTCCCGGGCAGCGGATGTGCTGGAGACCATGGGCAAGGAAAATGTGAGAATGCTCATTAACCGGGTGGATCCCAGAATGCTTGAGGCAATGGGGATCACGGTGGATGATATTATGGATCAGGCAGGACTTGCGCTGCTGGGTCTTGTGCCGGAGGACGAGCAGGTGATCCTATCCGCAGCCTTCCGTCAGCCCCTTCTGGGCTATGGGAAGAAAGGCGCTGCCGCCGCCTGCCGGCGTATTGCCAAACGGATTCAGGGGCATAGTGTTCCTGTAAAACTATAAGGAGGAGTGACGACAGTGAATATTGCGTTTATGGCTCATGATAAGAAGAAAGAACTGATGGTGCAGTTCTGCACTGCTTATAAGAGCGTTCTGGTGAAGCATAACCTGTTTGCCACCGCTACCACCGGTCGGCTGATCGCGGACAATACGGGTCTGCCTATTACGCTGCTGCTGTCCCATAAGCAGGGCGGCCACCAGCAGATCAACGCCCGGATCGCCTACAATGAGCTGGATCTGGTGTTGCTGTTCTCCGACCCTAACTCCGTAGATCCCTGGGATGACAGCCAGATCGTAGAGACCATCCGCCACTGCGACAAGCATAATGTGCCCATTGCCACCAATCTTGGCAGTGCGGAGATGTTCATTATGGGTCTGCAGCGGGGCGACCTTGACTGGCGTGAGATGTATCACAACAAGACCAAATACTAAAACACAACCAGCCGTCCAGCCCAAGGCCGGACGGCTTTTTTGAAAGGAAGAAACGGATATGGAAAGAATCAAACCCCGGACCCTGTCCGGTTTTATGGAGCTTCTGCCGGGCAAGCAGGCTAAGCTGGAAAAAATGATGCAGGTGCTGCGGGACACTTACGCCCTCTATGGCTTCGCGGCGCTGGATACCCCTGCCATTGAGGATGCCCAGATCCTCCTTGCCAAGGGTGGCGGCGAGACCGAAAAGCAGATCTACCGCTTCAATAAGGGCGACAGCGATCTGGCCCTGCGGTTCGATCTGACAGTGCCTCTGGCCAAATATGTGGCTCTGCACTACAATGACCTGACCTTCCCCTTCCGCCGGTATCAGATCGCCAAGGTCTACCGGGGCGAGCGGGCCCAGCGGGGTCGCTTCCGGGAATTTTACCAGGCAGACATCGATATCATCGGCGACGGAAAGCTGGATATTATGAACGAGGCGGAGATCCCCGCCATCATCTACCGGGTGTTCCGGGGCTTCGGTCTGGAGCGGTTCCAGATCCGGGTGAACAACCGGAAGATCCTCACCGGCTTCTATGCCATGATGGACCTGTCCGAAAAGAGCGGCGACATTATGCGCACCGTGGACAAGCTGGATAAGATCGGCCCCGAGAAGGTTGCTAAGATTTTGGTGGAAGATTGCGGCTTGACCGCAGAACAGGCCGATGAGATCCTGAAATTTATCGCCATCACCGGCTCTAATGCAGATGTGATCGCGGCACTGGAGGGCTATGCAGGGCGCAATGAGGTGTTCGACCTGGGTCTTGAGGAACTGAAGGCAGTGACTGCCAATTTGGCAGCCTTCGGCGTGCCGGAAATGAACTTTGCGGTGGATCTGACCATTGCAAGAGGCTTAGACTACTACACCGGCACAGTGTATGAGACCACCTTGCTGGATCATCCGGAGATCGGCTCCGTGTGCTCCGGTGGCCGGTACGATAATCTGGCCGGCTACTACATTGATAAGGCACTGCCCGGCGTGGGCATTTCCATCGGCTTGACCCGGCTGTTCTATGTGCTGGACGAGCAGGGCTTGCTGAATCCCGATCTGCCCAGCGCCCCGGCAGATGCTCTGGTGCTGCCTATGACTGAGAATATCGCCGCCTGCGTGGCAGTGGCGGAGACCCTGCGCAGCGCAGGCGTCCGGGTGCAGCTGTACGCCGAGCAGAAGAAGTTTAAGCAGAAGATGAGCTATGCGGATAAACTGGGTGTACCCTATGCGGTACTGCTGGGTGAGGATGAGCTGACAGCAGGCAAGTGCTCCGTGAAGGATATGCGCACAGGCCAGCAGGTGACGGTAGCGCCCCAAGAGGCGACAGAGCTGATTTTACAGGGACTTGCCAATGCCAATGGGCCGCTGATCCTGGAGAAGTAAGATGGAGCAAAAGTTCTGTGATGCTTGGGTAGCTGCCCGAAAAACCGCAGAAGGCTTAGGCGTCCGCTTTCGTCCTTTGGATGAGGATGTGCTGAAGGCTGCCCACCGGATGCTCTCCGGTCACCGGGAAAGCGACGGCTTTTCCCAGCTGGCGGCCAAAGGCAGGCTGGACTTAAGCGTGGAGGCGCTGGCGGTGAAAAAGCAGTTTACCGCCCTGTTTTCCGATGAGGAGGCAAACAATGCCCTGCAGCGTCTGATGGACGCAGGCTACGGATTTTAAGAAAAAATCACCCGGGTAATAGCGGGTGTCCGTAAAACAGTTGCAGTCCCGACAGGAATCCCGTCGGGACTGTTCTAGTATATGTTGTAGCGAATAAACAAAACAGTTAGACAAACTTGAATAGGTCTAACAGATTCGCACCGCATCAAAGCCTCCCTTGTGTAAAGGGAGGTGGCACGGCGAAGCCGTGACGGAGGGATTGTAATGCAGTCGAAGCATAATAAGCAGTTAGTACCTTTTGCAAAACAACTGCGAAAAGAAATGACAAAAGAAGAACGGCATTTATGGTATGATTTTCTGCGTACCTATCCTGTTCGTTTTTCCCGCCAAAAGGTGTTGGGGAAATACATAGCGGATTTTTATAGTGCAGAAGCAAAATTGGTCATTGAACTGGACGGCTCTCAACACTATGAAGATGTCAACACAGAGAAGGATGCAGAGCGCACTGCTTTTCTGGAAGGTTATGGTTTAACAGTAATTCGCATTCCGAATAATGAGGTTATGTGTAATTTTCGTGGTGTTTGTGAGTAGATCGATGCTGCGGTAAAACAATCCCTCAGTCAAAAATCAAAAGATTTTTGACAGCTCCCTTTACACAAGGGAGCCTTGGGCGCTCCCGCGCCAGTACAAAAACAAAAACTTGACGGAGGACTACATAATGGCTGATTTTAGCATAAATGAGATGCAGGAAATGCAGAAAGCATTACAAGACAAATACAAACACAAATGGGAGCCTATCTGTGCTGAGATTGGACAGAACAAACTGCTTTGGATGATTGGAGAAATCGGTGAGGTAATTGATATTGTCAAGAAGCATGGCGGCGCAAAGGTTTCAACCGATGAAACACTGAGAAAAGACTTGGTTGAAGAAATGGCAGATGTTCTTATGTACTACAATGATATCATGCTCTGCTATGGCATTACTGCTGATGAATTGAAGCAAGCATATTCAGGGAAATTTGAGAAGAATATGAAACGCTGGTAAATTCCAATTTGGCGAATAGCTTCCGAAAGAATATGTAGAGGCGGTCTGTGACCGCCCGCGGGCGCACACAGTGCGCCCCTACGATGCGGCTTGTAAGACTGCTAGATAAACTTGAATTTGGAGAGATAAAGGTATGCTAAATCTAGTTACTCAAATTGATGAAAATGCAATTAGCCGATTATTATCTGTGTATTCAGAATCTATGAATGAAATGAAAATACACTTTGCTAATGATGCTGAAATGTGTGGAGCATATGCATCCTTCTTGCGAGATTTTGTTAAAAATCCGAAGCAACTGATTCTCGTGGAAGCAACTGATGATGAATGGGTTAGTGCTCTGCGCGCGATAGAAACAATTGAAGGTCACTGGTTTTTAGAAGCTGTGGAAACGAAACCTGAAGAAAGAAAAAAAGGCTTTGGAAAAGATTTGCTAGACCATACAATTGACTATTTGAAGAACATTGGAATGAGGGAATTGACTTGTACTATTTCAAAGAATAACTTTAAGTCACAAGCATTGCATGGAAAATGTGGTTTTATTCCGACAAATGAACCTTCCTTGAATTGTTGGGGCGAATTGGAGGAAGGGACTATTCTGTATCGTTTAGTTAAGTAAATTCCAATTTGTCGAACAGTTATAAGGGTGCACATCTATACACCGTTCGGTGTAGTGTGCAATGTGCGGTTTTGCCCCGCACGCAAAGCTGTATCGAAACAATAGGGAAAAATCCTCCCTGTGAGAGTTCTCACAGGGAGGATTAACTGGTTTATGCTAAGCGCCTGAGTGGTTTTTATCCGGCGATACCGGTGAGGTACGCTTCTGCATGGTGGACGGACATGGCGCCGTCGGCCACGGCGGTGACGATCTGCCGCAGCTCCTTGGAGCGCACATCACCCACCGCATATACCCCAGGCAAGCTGGTGGCGGTGGATTCATCGGCGAGGATGTAGCCTTGCGCATCCAGCTCCAGCAGACCCTTCACCAGCCAAGTGGCGGGGGTTCTGCCGATGCCAACGAAGACGCCGTCGGCTTCCAGCTGCTTTACTTGCCCGGTCTGCAGATCTTTGACAGTGACTTTGCCGGGCTGGATCTCTTCTACCGCAGAGTTCCACAAAAATTCCACATTTTCCGCCTCCATCAGAGGCTTGTGGTACACCCGGGAGGCCCGGAGGGTATCCCGCCGGTGGATAACATATACTTTCTTTGCGATCCGGCTTAAGAGCAGGGCATCCGCCGCGGCGGTATTGCCGCCACCCACCACCAGGGCGGTCTTATTCCGGTAGAACATGCCGTCGCAGGCGGCGCAGTAGTGGACGCCCCGGCCCAGCAGAGCCTGCTCCCCCGGGACATTCAGCTGCCGGGGGCCTGCGCCGGTGGCGATGACCACGGTTTTGCCGTAAAACACACCGTCAGTGGTCTGGGCGGATTTCACATTCTCCTCCAGGATGAGGCCGGTGACCTCCGTGAAGAAGGTCTCAGCCCCAAAACGCCCGGCGCTTTCCTTCATCTGCTGGCCAAGGGTAAAACCATCGATCCCGTCGGGGAAGCCGGGATAGTTGTCGATTTGCGGCGTCTCGGCCATCTGACCGCCGGGTGCCAGCTTTTCCAAAACCGCCACGGACAGACCCGCTCTGGCGGCGTATAGGGCAGCGGTGTAGCCGCCGGGGCCACCGCCGATGATCAACATATCGTAAACCGTTGTATGCATAAGGAGTACCTCCTGTGTTTTTTCTTTAGGATACCCCAAAGAAGAATTTTCTTCCGTGACATCATCACCTTTGACAGACGGGTTTTTTTCTTTTATAATTAAGAAAAAAGGAGGGGCGCGTATGGAGATTGCCCAATATCTGCCGGTATTTCATCAAATGACACCGGCGCAACAGCAAATTCTAAACAATGCACTGATCACCAAGACCGTGCCCAAGGGCACGATCCTCCATAACGGCTCTGCCGACTGTGCCGGCCTTGTGCTGGTGGAGGAAGGGCAGCTGCGGGCCTACAGCCTGTCGGACGAGGGCAGGGAGGTGACCCTGTACCGGCTGCTGGATCGGGATATCTGCCTGTTTTCCGCCTCCTGCGTCATGCAGAGCGTCCAGTTTGAGGTGATCATCCAGGCAGAGAAGGACACCCGGGTGCATATCATTCCGCCTCATATCTATAAAAAGGTGGTAGAGGAATCCGCCCCCCTTGCCAATTATATCAATGCGTTGCTTGCCAGCCGGTTTTCCGAGGTGATGTGGCTGATGGAGCAGATCATGTGGAAGAGCATGGATAAGCGATTGGCGGCATTTTTGGTGGAGGAGTCCCGGCTGGATGAAACCACCTGCCTGAAGATCACCCACGAGTCTATCGCCAACCATTTGGGCACTGCCCGGGAGGTGGTCACCCGAATGCTCCGGTACTTCCAGAGCGAGAGCATGGTCCGGCTGACCCGGGGCACGGTGGAGCTGACAGACCTGGACACTCTGGATGCCATGGCAGATGCATAATAAAAACCCCCGTCATACGACGGGGGTTATTTGCGCTTACAGCATATCAAGAATTTGTGCCTTGGGCTTGGCACCCAGAGACTGATTGACCACTTTGCCATCCTTTACCACCATCAGGGTGGGGATGCTGGAGATCTGATAGGTGGCGGCCAGCTCCGGCTCGTCATCCACATTGACCTTGCAGACCTTGATGTCCTCCCGTTCCTCGGCGATCTCGTCCAGAACCGGGCCTACCATCCGGCAAGGGCCGCACCAGCTGGCCCAGAAGTCCAGCAGAACGGGCTTATCGGATTTCAAAACTTCGTTTTCAAAGGTTTTCTTGGTAATATGCAGTACAGACATGTTGTTGTCCTCCTTGTTGTCTTTTTGTGTTTAGTATACTACAGATTTTTCTTTCTACCGTAACTTTATCACATTTCCTAGCTTCTGGCAAGTCCGTCCACCTGCAGAACCACGCCGGTGATATAGGATGCCTCGTCAGATGCCAAAAATACAAAGGCGTTGGCGATGTCCTCCGGCTGACCCAGCCGCCGCAGGGGGATCTGCTGGATCAGAGGCTCAATGACCTCTTTGGGTACTGCCTTCATCATATCGGTCTCGGTGATACCGGGGGCGACGGCATTGACCCGGATGCCCTTGGGTCCCAGCTCCCGGGCCAGAGAGAGGGTTAGACCGTTGACGGCAAACTTAGATGCGGGATACACAAATCCACTGGATTGACCGTAGAAGCTGACCATGGAGGAGGTGTTGAGGATCACGCCCTGCTCCTGCCGGAACATATACTCCACCGCCGCCTTGGTGGCGGTGAATACGCCCTTCACATTCAGATCCATCACCCGGTCAAAGGTCTCCTCGGTGTACTGGGCCAGGGGGGTGCTTTCGGAGATGCCGGCGTTGTTGATGAGAATATCGATCCTGCCAAACTCCTCCAATACCTGATCGAAGGCGCTTTTTACGCAGTCCATGCAGCTCAGATCGGGGCTGATGGCCCGGATGGTACTGCCCGGAAACTCCTGTTCCAGAGCGGACAGGGCAGTTTGCGCCGAGTCTGCCGAGCTGGCGGTGAGGATGACTTTTGCGCCCTCTTTTAAGAATGCTTTTACGGTGGCAAGGCCGATACCGCGGCTGCCTCCGGTGATGATGGCAACTTTATCCTGTAATCTCATAGGGATTCCTCCTTGTTGTTTTTTCTTTAGGATACCCTATGAAACGATATTTGACTGTGATAATATCACATTACAAAAAACACCCCGGATCGAATGATCCGGGGTGTGCTATTACAGGGAGTCTTCCTGGGGTTCTTCGGCGGCCACTTCATTGGGATCCACATCCCAATCTTCGTCTGTCCAGTCGTCCTTGGAGGGTTCGTCCTGAGCATTGGCAGCAGCCTCTGCTTCCAGATATTCCTTGTAGGCAGCCTTGTCGGTCTTCCAGTTGCGGTAGCTGAGAATGCCAAGGAAAATACTGCCGCCGCCCAAAACCAGACAGGCGATGATCACTGCCGTCAGGCTGGGAGCGCCTTCTCCGCCCTCCAGATAGGCCTGTACGCACTGCCATACCATATACAGCACATAGCCCACCGCCACCAGCCGGAAAGTGAAGATGCCATCAGGATTTTTAGGGGCAACGGGCGTGGTGTTGTCTGCTTCGGGGTTTCTTTTCTTAAACCAGTTCATAGGAGAACCTCCGTGTGTAATATGAATAAGAGTATAGCCAAAATAGAGGGATAAGTCTACAGTTTTCGGAAAGTTTGTATTAGATTCCCAGGAAGGAATCCTCTTTGCCTGGGGTTTGACGGCTGCGGTAGAAGATGTTCATGTACTTCAGGGCGTTGAACCGGGGAGCACCCTTAAGCTGATAAATGCCGTCCCGGTGGTAGATGTTCAGCTTGTTCTTGCCCAGCACGGTGATCACATTGATATCATCAAAGTGGAGGGTCAGCTTGCCAGCCTGGATCCGGTTGCCGTAAAGCTCCACGGGGGCATCCTCCTGCAGCAGGTGCTTGCGCTTGTAGGGCTCTACCATGGACAACTGCACCCGATCCCGGTACATAGGCTCTAAAAGATATTTCTGCACATCCAATTGGTTTACATAATCACATTGATGCTGATACCACTGGGCAACATAGGGGAAGGGGAAATCGCATCCCACGCCCTCCAGGCGCTGATCCTCCCGGTAGCGGATTTTCATTCCGCACTGTTTGCAGCAGATGATATCCCCGTCACTGTGAAATTCAGAAAGGCCGCAGTGGGGGCAGACATACATGGCCCGCTCCAGATACTCCGCCAGCTTCTTGTGGCGGTATGGCCCGGCAAACTGGGTCTCATCCACATACAGCTCCCTGCGGATCAGGTCAAACAGCTCTTCCTTGGAAAGGGCCTGATATTCCTCCGGCTCGATGACCCGGTACACATAGCTGCGCATCCGGCCCTTCCGGCACACATCGCTCCAACGGGGCTGGATGCCGAAACCGCCCTCGATCCGGTAAATGACCAGAGGCAGGTTCAGCTTTTTGATCAGCGGGGTGATGGCGGGATTCATATATACCGGCAGGCCGCTGAAGGTGCGGTTTCCCTCCGGGGCAAGGGCAATGGTGCCGCCCTCCTTGGCCACCCGCAGACAGTTCATCACCGCCTGCACATCGGTGGTCTGCTTTTTGATGGGGATGGGCGCCACCGCCCACCGCAGTAGCTTGGACAGAAAGCCTAGAGAGAACAAGTCCTCCGAGGCAATGTAGTACACAGGTTTCCGGAAGGAGATGCTTACAAAGAACTGGTCAAAGGCGGTCTGGTGATTAAAGAGGATCAAATACTGCCGATCCTTCTTTTCCTTGAACCGCTCCACCCGGATACCGTATTTTAGCCAAGCCCAGGGACAGATTACTAAAAAGGCCAGCTTGACAATCAGCTTATGCCGGGGGCGTACCCAGCTCTTGCGTTTGGTCTTGGTTTTTGCTTGCATAGATTCACCTCAAAGGGGGACAATAGCGGTCTTGTTGGGAATAGTGTATCATTTTTTGCAGTAGCTTGTCAAGGAACGGCGCTCCCGGGGATCACAGCTCCGGATCTTCAAAGAACATCTGCTCCATGTAGTGCTCATTGAATTTGGGATTGCCCCCCAGATTCACATGGGAGGAGTTGTTTGCAATGCTCCGGATCGCCTCCCGATGCTCCCGGTTCAGCAAAAGGGCCACCGCGCCGGAAAGGGCGGCGTTGCCCACCACCGATACCTTAGATGCGAATTCCTTAGGGATCAGACCGATGGCGGCGGCGTTATCCACATCCAGATGGCTGCCAAAACCACCGGCGATATAGACCCGTTTTACATCCTGCTGGGAAACACCCGCGGTCTCCAGCAGGGTCTGGATGCCGGCGGCGATGGCGGCCTTTGCCAGCTGCACCGCCCGGATATCCTTTGGCTGCAGGGAAACCCTCTCTGCCAGAATCAGTTCTTCTTCCATAGCGCCGGTCTCGTCAATGGCTTCCAGTGCCAAGCCTGCGGCAATGGCATCGAGTAGCCCGGAGCCGCATACACCCACCGGGGGGGCGTCAGAAATAGTATGGATGCGGATTCTGTCATTCTCGACCCAGACCCGGTCAATAGCGCCGGGGATGCTGCTCACGCCGCAGGAAATACCAGCGCCCTCAAAGGCAGGACCGGCGGCGGTGGAGGTCACATACAGGTATCCGTCCTTCCAAAGAGCCAGCTCGCCGTTGGTGCCGATGTCGCACAGAAGAGCGGTGCCGGTTTGCCTGCACATGCCGCTGGCAAACACGGCGCAGGTGATATCTGCCCCCACAAAGGCGTTCATACAGGGGGGCAGGTACGCAGGCTTACCAAGGAAGGTCACATCCGTATCAAAGAGGGTGTCCGCTTCAAAGGGAGCATGGGAAAGGCAATCGGGATCTCGCCCGGTGAGCAGGTACAGCATGGTGGTATTGCCGGTGATGACCAAGCCATCCACCTGAGATTCTGCAATTCCTGCCTGCTTACACACAGCTGTTAAAAGGTCTGCGGAGGCGCGCTCTATCTGCTGCTGCATGAGGAGCCCTTGCCCCTCCAGTGCCGCGCCGATCCTGCCCATCACATCGGCAGCAATCGCCCGCTGGGGATTTTCCATGCCGGCTTGTCCAATGCAGACACCGCTTTGCAGTTCATATAGCTGCATAGCAAGGGTGGTGGTGCCGATGTCCAACGCGGCGGCGTAGCCGTGCTGTACAGAATTCGGCGCAAAACCCGCTAAATTGACAGAAGTTTCGATCTGGGATATTTTTTGGCTGTCCGGCAGTACTACCGAAGCATCTCCCAGAAGCCGTGCCTGGCAGGCAAGCCGTGTGCCGGCCTTCTGCTCCTGGGCGTTGGGGACGCTGACCTGGCCGGAAAGGGAAACGGCGCATTTGCCGCAGGTACCGTTGCCACCACAGGGGCGGGCGGCCTTAATGCCTGCCTGCACCAGCACATCCGAAAGCAGTGCCTCCGGAGTAAAATTCAGTTCCCGGCAGGCTCTGTCCTGCCAAACCGTAAGCTTTGCCATATCATTTCTCCCGATAGAGCACCATGCCGAAGTAGGTCACGCTATTCTGCCCGTTGATATAGTTTAGTGGGGTATCCTTGCAAGTATTATATACATCGATGCCGTAGCCTTCCAAAGAGGGCAGCGCCTTGTCCGGAAACCGGCAGGGCTCATCACTTGCCTTGGTGCAGGTCTCGCACAGCCGGCAGCCGCCGCAGCTTAGATGTAAGATCTCTATGCTATCGTCAGCCATCACCTGCTGGTGGATCTTCTGGCTCAGCTGGGCGTGTTCATAACCTGCCTCAAACATGCCCTCAATGTCAAAGCTGTCTTCAATTTCCCGGATGGACTGGTAGAGCATTGCCTTGGGAAAGCTGCGCACCTGCGCCATCAGTTCATCAATATTGCCGATGTGGGGTGGGCACATCCAGCAGCGGCCAAACATACCGCAGCCGTTGCCTTCGCAAATTTTCCGAAAATCAGCAGACATCACGATCTGATCCGCGGTAATGTAGGCGGCCTTGGCCGCTCCGCAGTCCAGAGCGGTCTGCAATAGATCAAGTTTCATAGTCAATTCCTCTAAAAAGCACATAAGAGCGGGCAAGAGCGATGTCTTGCCCGCTCTTAAAAGCGTAAACAGGGAGGTATTAGCGGTTGTAGAATTCCTCCACGGCGGCAAAGAATGCGTCGATATTCTCCCAGGGGGATACGGGAGGAATGTCGCAGCCGGAGGAGATCACAAAGTTGGGGTACTGGCAGCAGTTTTCCATAACCCGCAGGGTAGCCTCCCGGATGGATTCCGGCGTTCCGTTGCGGAACTGACCGGCAGGATCCACATTGCCCATCACAGGCACGCCCTCAGGAATCAAGGGGCACATTTGGGCCATGTCGATGGAGTTGCCGAAGTGGTAAGCGGCGCAGCCGGTGGTCAGAATGGAGTCGATCATGGGAATCACATAGTCGCCGCAATTGTGGTAGACCACGGAGAATTCGTCATCCTGTACAGCATCTACCAGCTCCTTCATATAGGGAGCGGAGAATTCCGCAGCCAGGGTGGGGGACAGCAGACCTGCCACAGGCTCAGCCACCACAACGCCGTTGGCGCCTACATTCTTGTAAGCTTTGCAGTATTCGATCAGGAAGGCGGTGGCCTTCTTCAGCAGGGTGTGTACCATGTCCGGCTCTTCGTAGCAGAAGATCATACTCTCGGACACATCCATCAAACGGGCGGCCAGAGAGAAAGGTCCCACCACGCCGGCCAGCACAGGACGGTCGGTGATCAGCTGGGTTGCCTTGGCAATGGCGTCGATGTAAATGGAGGTACGGCCTGCGCCCACGGGAGGGATCTGCAGAGCATCGGCCTCGTCCTCGTCGGTGACGATGCTGCCTACCACGGTGGGAACTTCGTCATCGGATACATGGATGGCAGAGCCGAAGCACTCAGCCTCCACAGACAGATCCATCAGGGACACGCTGGCGGCGGCGTCGGTGCGCTGGGCAACCAGCTGCATAGCCTTTGCCTGGTTGTCGCTGCTGGTGATCAGATCCTTGACGCTGATCCCCATCAGTTGCATGCCGGGGAAGGAGAGCACGGGCATCGCCTTCTTCTTGGGCTGTTGCACCATCTGCTCCCAAAAGAGCTTCATATTGCGCTTCATATCCTACCTGCCCTTTCTTATGTAAGGACAAATTACTGGCACAGAGCAACTGCGGCGTTGGCGCAGCTGGTTGCGTCGGGGGTATAGATGTCAGCGCCGATCTGCTGGCAGAAGGCCTCGGTTACGGGAGCGCCGCCCACCAGGATATTCACCTGATCCCGCATACCGGCATCCTCAAATGCCTTCACAACATCGGCCATAACACCCATGGTAGTGGTCAGCAGCGCGGAGCAGCAGATGATGGAGCTGCCGTGATCCTTTGCAGCCTGTACAAAGGCCTCGGGGGATACGTCTGTACCCAGGTCAATGACCTCCAGACCCTTGCCCTCCAGCATCATCTTTACCAGATTCTTACCGATGTCGTGCAGGTCGCCCTTGACGGTGCCCAGAATGGCTTTGCCCTTAGGCTCTACGCCGGCCTCAGCCATCAGAGGCTTCAGCAGGTTGGCGCCGATGTTCATGGCTCGGGCAGCAACCAGAACTTCGGGAACGAACACCTCGTTGTTCTTAAACTTCTCGCCGATGATACCCATACCGTGGAGCAGACCCTTGTTCAGAATGTCCTCTACAGCAACACCCTCATCGATGGCCTGCTGAACCAGAACCTTCACTTCCTTGGCCTTACCGGCCTGCAGCTTCAAAGAAATATCGTCCAAAATCATGGTATAGATCCTCCTGTTGTTATTTGTTTTTGTTTTCTGGTACAATTCTACTATAATTATAGTTGCAGAAATGCGGCTTGTATTGTAAAATATACTGAATAATATAAAAATATTACGGAGGTTTCATGGAAACTGGAATTTTTTCCCTGATCTCAGAAGAGAGACTGACAGCGGTGCTGGAAAATCTGCAGGCATTTACACAGATCCCCATCCGGTTAGTGGACGCCGGCGGCGCAGTTCTGCGGCGCTATGGCCGGGAGGCGGGCTACTGCCGGCTGCTGAAGGAAAACGGCGTTTCCCAAAGTCAGTGCCAAACCCAACAGATGAAAGCCGGTCAGCGGGCCAAGGCCCTGGGCGGGGCGTATGTGTTCTCCTGCCACGCCAATCTGACCAATATTATCTATCCGCTGGTCCATCAGGACATCCTGCTGGGCAGCGTCTTGTTGGGCCCGTTTCTCATGGACAGCCCGGAAAGCACCCTGGTGTCCACCCTGGCGGAGAAACACGGCTTCACCCCGGGTCTGTCGCTGGAACTGTACGATGAGCTCACCGGATTGCAGGTGATCCCTCCTGCCAAGGTGGGCCAGCTGGAAAAACTGACTGAGGATCTGCTGTCTCCCCTGGTGTCCACGGAGCGGGCAAGCCTGCTCCACAAGCAGGGCAAGCTCTATCAGCAGTCTCGCCTCAATGAGACTATCCAGCAGTACAAGGCACAGAGCAGCTCCCCCTCTTCGGAGTTCTTCTATGAAAAGCAGACCCAGCTGTTGGCCAAGGTCCGCACCGGCGATATGGGGCAGTCCAAGGCGCTGCTCAACGAGCTGATCGGCCATGTGCTGTTTTTCGAGGGGGGCAAGCTGGATGCGGTACGGATCCGGGCCATTGAGCTGACCACCCTTCTGTCCCGAGTGGCTATGGACAGCGGTGCCCGGGCAGACAGTGTGTATGAACTGAACAGTAAGTTCCTACAGATGATGCTCCGGGAGCAGAATATGGAGGAGCTGTGCTACCTGCTGCAGGAAGTAGTAGAGAGCTTTATGGACGCGGCCTTTGCCCAGAAAGCCCCGGGCAACCTCTATATCCGGCAGGCTTTGCGATTTATGGCGGACAACTACGCCCAGAAGCTGACCCTGGGGGCGGTTTCCGCACATGTGGGGCTGAGTCCCAACCACTTTTCTACTTTGTTCCATAAGACCATGGGTATCAGCTTCCAGGAGCACCTAAGCAGGCTCCGGGTGGAGGAGAGCAAGCGGCTACTGTTGAATTCGCAGTATTCCCTCAATGATATTGCCATTGCCATGGGTTTTACCGACCAGAGCCACTACTGCAAGGTCTTCAAACGGATCACCGGCATTTCCCCTGGCAAGTACCGGGGTTAATGCCCTTATAACACATAAAAAGAGGAGGCCTTCGGCCTCCTCTTTTTATGTGTTTACGCAAAGGATAATGATTTCCCCAAAGTCCCCTTGTGTTTAGCATTGCGCTTTGGCGTGTATTTTTCGTGCCTTAAATATTGCGACAGGGGCATACATCACAAGAATCACAAACGGCAAAAGGATTGGGAAGCCCCAAAGGTGAGAGCCGAGAAGCTTCTCAAACAATTCCAAGGGATTGCCGGAATCAGGATGCATCAAAAACATAAAATTGGTATCCCATAGCAGATTCAAAAAGTACACAGGGATGGCCATAGCAACAAGAAGGACGACCCCTCTTAAGGCTGACTTCAGATCCGTGGACACCTGATTGGTAGTGACCAGCAGCAAAGGGTACAATACCAGTAAAATATGTATTGTGAAGCTGTGAATGTGGAAGAAATTCCAGACAGGCATTTTAGTCCAGTTGGGGAAGAACAGCGCCAGCGCAGCGCCGGGGATGGCGAAATAATAAAGGAAGCTTCTTACAACCTTTGTTTGCTTGATTACATCAAAGGCAATGAGCAAAATGTTGATGCCGCAAAGGTGAAAAGGAAGATACCCCCAGCTGAACTCGCCCAATAAGATCAGCACCAGGTTTTTTATCATCTCCTGCAGGAAGATGTATGCGCCAAGTACGGTTCGCATAATTTTTTGCTTGTCCGCAGAAAGATTGCGATAGAAAATACAGGCGGTAACCCATAACAGCAAACCCGCCAAAAGCCAAATGATATGGGTAAGCCCAAAGGCTTGAAAGCCCACGTTTTCCGGTATATTACCACTGGTTACAAAAAACATAGTTATCACCCACGGGTACTATATCACATTATGTCGAAAAAAGCATCAGAAAAAAGTATTTTTAACAAAATTTTCCCCGTAGCATTTAGATGGGTTCAAGTCCTGTCCTCTCAACGGAAATATAAAAGGGAGGGACTTTCGCCTCTCCCTTTTATATTTGGTGCGGGTTGTTTTATAGGATCTAAGAAAAAAGTCAGTAATACCAACGGTTTTTGCAGTTGACAAACAGTACATTTTTGATTTTTAATGCAACTCGTATGACAAAAACCTTGACACACCCTATTTAATAGGGTATAATATGACTACAAAGAGAGATAGGAGAAACAGAATGACAAGACTATTTGTGGAATTGCCAATTTTTCGTTCCAGATGGAAGGATATGGGGCTGAACGATGATGACTTGAAACGCTTGCAGGAGGAACTGCTGGCAGACCCTAAAATCGGTGCGGTTATGCGTGGAACCGGCGGTGTGCGGAAGATGCGGTTCGCTTTCGAGCAACGCGGCAAAAGCGGTAGCGTTCGTGTGATCTATGTGGATTTTGAGGTTTACGAGAAAATATTCCTGATAACTGCATATCCTAAGAATGAAAAAGACAATCTAACGGATGCGGAAAGAAATGAGATCAAACAAATGATTCATGCACTTGAGGAGCAGTTAAAAGAAAACGCAAAGTAAGGAGGGTGCAATATGAGCCTTTTCGATGATATTAAAACCGGCCTTGGACAGGCAATCGAATATGAAAAAGGCAATTTGAAAGCCAAAACGACGATTTTGACAGTTGAACCTGTTGAAAGCTTTAAGCCTGACGAGATTCGTTCGATTCGAAATAGTACAGGGCTAACACAGATCATGTTTGCCAAATATATGGGAGTGTCGGTCAAGACTGTGGAAGCATGGGAAGCCGGACGGAATCATCCGGAAGGCGCAGCTTGCAGACTGCTTTCTATGACACGTAGCGATCCCGCCTTTCCCCAAAAATCCGGGATCGTGACCGCGGTGGCAAGACAATAAGGAAGATTATAGTTTAGACTAGATAATAAAAGGGAGGCTACGCCTCCCTTTTATTATCTATGTAAGATTATCCCTTGAAATTATAAGAGCAATCGTGGCAATAGTAGGTTTTCTTTCTGCCGGAGAACCAGCGTTTTCCCTTCCAAACATAGCCTTTTTTCTGTACTGCTTTTATGATTGCCATCCACCAGTCAAAACAAAGAATAACCATAAAGCCAATCATCCACTTAATGAGAACCCATATCCAATAAATCCACCCAAATAAAATGAACCATAAGCAACCATGTTTACTTTCAACATTGGATAGTTGGACGTGTGTGCTACCACATTTAGGGCACTTTTGATTTAAACTCATAAGAACACCTCTCTATCTTTGGTTTAAGGAACGATTCCTTATGTACATAATATGACCAATCGTCATAATTGTCAAGGATAATTATGACATAATGTCATTGGGTGATTTTATGCGGAACAGGCTGAAAGAGCTACGCAGAGGTAGAGGGTACACACAGATTTCTCTTCAAATGCAGACTGGGATTGAGCAAGCGTTATTATCCAAATTTGAAAACGGTGAACGGATTCCTCCAACAGAAACGCTTGTGCGTTTGGCAGAGTTTTATAACGTAAGTATTGATTATATTCTTTGCCGCACAGACAAGCCGGAAATAAACAGGTAAAAAATAGCCGCAGGTGATGCACTTTGTATCACCTGCGGCTATTGCAATGGTACTGGTATTTATAATATGCTATAAAGAACGAGTAGCCACAACGAAATCCGTTATGACTACTCGCATGGTACGGGTAACAGGACTTGATATGCATTTTCCGCCCCTGCCGGGGCAGAAAATTATTGTAGCCACCAGTGTTTGCACTGGTGGCAGCAACAGTCCACCGGACTGTTGCATTTAGATGGGTTCAAGTCCTGACCTCTCAACGGAAATATAAAAGGGAGGGACATTCGCCTCTCCCTTTTATATTTGGTACGGGTAACAGGACTTGAACCTGCACGGTTGCCCATTGGAACCTAAATCCAACGTGTCTGCCAATTCCACCATACCCGCATGTATTAAGTTGTGTGCTTGATCTTGCTGCAAGGATTACCGGCTTTGTGTCTACCAATTCCCCCTGTTGCGGTGCCCGATAAAATCTTCGGGCTTTCGCTTTTCCTCGATTTTATCGACCGCGGCCACTACGACTCGCCAAGAGCCGCCCTCCGGGCGGTTGCTCGCTTGCATGGCGCCTGCGGGCGCACATCGCTCAGGTCGCTTTTTCCACCACCGGCGGCGCTCCCATCGCTCCCCATACCCGCATTGGGCATATTTTATCACGGCAGAATCCGGTTGTCAACGTGAATGTTGATGGCAACCCAGGAGAAAACCGGCTCTTTTTGTGCAACAGGTATAAAAATGCGTAGATTATATCTGGATTTTATACAATTCTTCTTGACATTCCCCAAAGACACAGGTAAAATAAATTTGATATGGTGTGCGTCGGTGGGTGCTGACCCCGGCGTTTCATGATAATCTGGCCATTGCCGGAGTTTGCGTACTGCGCCTCGTGGCGTTTATTTGGTGAAATGTATTTGCCGACTTAGTCGGCGTATTCAATTTGACAACTGAACAACATGGGGTCTATTGCGCCACCTCTGGGGAATGCCTATTTTATAAAGGAGGTGTGCTTGAAGACTATGGGACCTTTGGAAATTGTATTGATCGCCGTCGGCGCGGTGGTTCTTGCCGTGCTGAGCTTTGTTTTTGGTATTGCATACCGCAAGCGTGTTGGCGAGCGGGAACTGGGCTCTGCTGAGGCAGAAGCGACCCGCATTATCAATGAAGCGATTCGTTCCGGTGAAAGCCGTAAGAAGGAAATGCTTCTGGAGGCAAAGGACGAGATCCATAAATCCCGTGCAGAGCACGACAAGGAAGTTAAAGAGCGCCGCGCTGAACTGAGCAAGCAAGAGCGCCGCCTGCAGCAGAAGGAAGAGGCTCTGGATAAGAAGACCGACGCTTTCGAGCGCAAGGAAGAAGAGCTGGCCCGGAAGATGGGCGAAGTGGCCCAGGCACAGGCCGAAGCCGAAGAAGTTAAGAAGCAACACATCGCCACACTGGAGAAGATCTCCGGTCTGACTCAGGAGCAGGCAAAGCAGTTCCTGCTGGAGAGCGTGGAGGCGGAGGTCCGCCATGAACGCGCTATGAAGACCAAGGAGATCGAGCAGGAGCTGAAGGACGAGGCAGACGAAAAGGCAAGAGAGATCCTGTCTATCGCCATCCAGCGCTGTGCTGCTGACCATGCAGCAGAGGCAACTGTCTCCGTTGTGCCCCTGCCCAACGATGAGATGAAGGGCCGGATCATCGGTCGCGAGGGCCGAAATATCCGGACTCTGGAGACCATCACCGGTGTAGACCTGATCATCGACGATACTCCCGAGGCCATTACGGTCTCCAGCTTTGACCCTGTGCGCCGGGAGGTTGCCCGGCTGTCTTTGGAGAAGCTGATCGCCGACGGCCGTATCCACCCCACCCGCATCGAGGATATGGTGGAGAAGGCTCGCAAGGAAGTGGACCGCACCATCCGGGAGGAGGGCGAGCGCGCCTGCTACGAGACCGGTGTTCAGGGTCTGAACCCCGAACTGATCAAGATCCTTGGCCGTCAGAAGTACCGCACTTCTTATGGCCAGAATGTACTGAACCACTCCATCGAGGTGGCCCATATCGCAGGTCTGATGGCTTCCGAGCTGGGCGTGGATGTGACCATGGCCAAGCGGGCAGGTCTGCTGCATGACTTGGGCAAGTCCATCGACCATGAGGTGGAAGGCAGCCACGTACAGTTGGGTGCGGATCTGGCCCGGAAGTACAAGGAGAACCCCATCGTTGTCAATGCGGTGGAGGCACACCACGGCGATGTAGAGCCTAAGAGTGTGATCGCTGTGCTGGTACAGGCAGCGGATGCGGTATCCGCCGCAAGACCCGGCGCCCGCCGTGAGAATGTGGAGAACTACATCCGCCGGCTGCAGAAGCTGGAAGAACTGACAGGCTCTTACCCCGGCGTTGAGAAGGCGTTTGCCATTCAGGCAGGCCGTGAGGTTCGCATTATGGTCAAGCCTGAGGAAGTGCAGGAGGACAACATGATCCTGCTGGCCCGGGACATCGCCAAGAAGATCGAGGCGGAGCTGGAGTACCCCGGTCAGATCAAGATCAATGTGATCCGGGAAACCAAGGCTGTGGAATACGCGAAGTAATCAAAACACCCCGAAGCAAATTGCTTCGGGGTGTTTTTCTATTGGCAAAACAGGAATACCCGCCGGCCGGTGGCCGCGCCGGGTCTTGTGTCCGGCGCAGTGATATGATAGAATATACCAAACGGTTAGTCAAACTTGAATTTGATTTGCTCCAGGTCATCAAAACAAAAAGGAAAAGGAGTAACAGTATGAAAAGAATAGTATCTGCATTATTTATTATTTCGCTTATATTCACCTTGAGTGGTTGTAATGGTTACAATCAAATAATGCGCAAGCATCTACGTGACGAAAACAATTATCATACTGTTGATGCAACATTCATATCCTATACCGAATCCGATGATAGTCTAATCCTTTATGTACAAATAGAGGATAAAACCGCTTTTGATGCTTCTGAA
Organism: Faecousia sp.; assembly: GCA_045595945.1. Taxonomy (GTDB): domain Bacteria; phylum Bacillota; class Clostridia; order Oscillospirales; family Oscillospiraceae; genus Faecousia. The sequence goes on along the minus strand of JAZOBL010000075.1, from coordinate 6,036 downwards.
AAGAATAACAATCAAATTGCATTAAAAATTATCGGTAAAAACTGTGATATTCTTATTGATTCTTTTAGAAATAAGGACATAGACGAAGGGGACATCATCACCCTAAGATGTTCTACATGGATTTATATGGATGGATATTTCTATTATGTTGCAGAAATTAAAGCAGAAGACAAACAATATTTGTCTTTCGAGGACGGTTTAGCCAATATTATTGCATATATGGAAGATAATAAGTCCTTATTCTAATTTAAGATATTGTAACAAAACGGAACAACCACACCGTCAAATTCCAATTGGTTAAACAGACATCTGCTGCCCCAGTCTAACAAACTTGAACGCATTTTACATAGGAGAATTTACAATGACAAATTATGAAAAGATCGTAGCAGCTGCGGAGTATATCCGCGCCCGTGTATCCATTCGCCCAATCATCGGTTTGGTGTTGGGCAGTGGCCTGGGTGGATATGCCGATACCATGGAAGACGCGGTTCGTATTCCCTACAGTGAGATTCCCAACTTTCCGGTTCCTACCATCCCGGGGCATAGCGGCGCGCTGGTCTTTGGCAAGAAATGCGGGCAGGAGGTAGTGGTGCTGCAGGGGCGTATTCACTATTATGAAGGCCTCCCCCAGCAGGAGATCACATTGCCCATTCGTGTATTGGCGGCTCTGGGCGTAAAAACAGTTGTGCTTACCAATGCCTGCGGTGGCGTGAACTTGGACTTCAAGCCCGGTGATTTGATGCTCATTTCCGACCATATCAATTATTCCGGCACAAATCCCTTGATCGGCCCCAATATGGATGCGTTCGGTCCGCGATTCCCGGATATGTCTGACTTGTATACAGCGTCTCTTCGCAAGCAGATCAGGAAGAAAGCGCAGGAGGCAGGCATTTTCCTCCAGGAAGGTGTATATGCCATGTATTCCGGCCCCAATTACGAAACACCTGCAGAAATCCGGATGTTCCGTACTTTGGGTGCGGACACAGTGGGAATGTCCACTGTCCCGGAAGCCATCGTGGCAGGACACTGCGGTATGCAGGTGGTGGGTATCAGCTGCGTTACCAATATGGCAGCCGGTGTATTGCCGGTAAAACTCAGTCACGAAGAAGTAACGGAAACAGCCAACCGTGTAAAAGAAGTTTTCCAGAAGTTGATCGACTTAATCTTGGGGATTGTATAATAAAAATCCTCCCTATGAGTGTTTTCATAGGGAGGATTTGCTGTTTTAGGAGGTTCCTCCGAGGACGGAGGGGATATCTTCGGTTACTCCAGCTCGAATGCGCCGGTGTAGAGCTGATAGTAGGTGCCCTTTTGGGCGAACAGATCCTCATGGGTGCCCCGCTCGATGATGTGGCCGTTTTCCAGCACCATGATGCAGTCGGAATTCATGACGGTGGACAGCCGGTGGGCGATGACGAAGGTGGTTCTGCCCTGCATCAGAGCGTCCATGCCTTTTTGCACCAGCGCCTCGGTGCGGGTGTCGATGGAGGAGGTTGCCTCATCCAGGATCATCACGGGGGGATCCGCCACAGCGGCGCGGGCAATGGCGATCAGCTGCCGCTGTCCCTGAGAGAGCTGGGCACCGTTACCGGTGAGCTCCGTGTCGTAGCCATTGGGCAGACGGGTGATGAAGTCGTGGGCATTGGCGGTTTTTGCGGCCCGGATGCAGTCCTCGTCGGAAGCATCCAGATTGCCGTAGCGGATGTTGTCCATGACCGTGCCGGTGAACAGGTTGGTGTCCTGCAGCACGATGCCTAAAGAGCGCCGCAGGTCGGACTTGCGGATCTTGTTGATGTTAATGCCGTCGTAACGGATCTTACCGTCGGCAATGTCATAGAACCGGTTGATCAGGTTGGTGATGGTGGTCTTGCCGGCGCCGGTAGCACCTACAAAGGCCAGTTTCTGGCCGGGGTGGGCGTACAGTGTCACATCGTATAGCACCTGCTTTTCCGGCACGTAGCCGAAGTCCACGCCATCCATGACGATGTCGCCTTTCAGCTCGGTGTAGGTCAGGCTGCCGTCACCGTGGGGATGCTTCCAGGCCCAGCGGCCGGTACGCTGGGCGCACTCGGTCAGCTTGCCGTTTTCATCTTCCTTGGCATTTACCAGCGTCACATATCCGTCATCCGTCTCCGGCTCCTGATCCATCAGCTCAAAGATCCGCTCCGCGCCGGCCAGGGCCATGACGATGGCATTCATCTGCTGGGAGATCTGGTTGATAGGCATATTGAAATTGCGGGAGAGTGTCATGAAGGCCATCAGGCTGCCCAGACTCAGCAGCGGCAGACTCTGTGTAGACAGCACACACAGAATACCACCCACAATAGCCAGAATGGCATACTGCACATAGCCCAGATTGTTGTTGATGGGACCCATCATGTTGGAGAACTTGCCGGCAGCATAGGCGTTGCTGCACAGCTTTTCGTTGAGGGTATCGAACTCCTCTTTACAAGTGTCTTCATGGTTAAAAACCTTGACGACCTTCTGTCCGGAGATCATTTCTTCAATGTAGCCGTTCACAGCGCCCAGGGACTTCTGCTGACCGATAAAATACTTCGCGGATTTACCGGCCAGGAACTTTGTGATGAACACCACACCCAATACTGTGACCATGGTCACCAGGGTCAAAATCCAGGAGGTCCTGAGCATGGTAATGAACACCACAACCAGCGTGACCACCGCGGAAACAGCCTGGGGAATGGATTGGGAGATCAGTTGCCGCAGGGTATCCACATCGCTGGTGTAGCGGGACATGATATTGCCTGCGGTAGTGGTGTCAAAGTAGCGCAAAGGCAGGGCCTGCATTTTCCGGAACATATCGTCCCGGATCGTTTTCTGGATACCCTGGGTGACGCCTACCATCAGGTAGCTCTGCAGAAAGCTTGCCAGCATACCCAATACAAAAATGCAAGCCAGTTTGATCAGAAACCTCAAAACAGGGTCGAAGTCTGTGGAACCGGACTGTACCATCGGCAGAATAAAATCATCTACCAGTCTGCCCAGTGCGGTGGAGCTTTGGGCGTGGACAAACGCAGTAATAAAGATGCACAGCAGTACCACCAGAACGGGCAGCTTATACCGCATCATGTATTTGAGAAGTCGGCCCAATGTCTTCTTGGGATCTTTCGCCATGCGACCATCGCCGCTCATACGAACAGGGGGCATTACTCCAGACCTCCTTTCTGCTGAGAACGGAATACTTCCTGATAAATCGTGGAGGACTGCAGCAGCTGCTCATGAGTACCCACAGCACTGACCATACCGTTGTCCAGAATGATGATCATGTCCGCATCCTGTACAGATGCTACGCGCTGGGCAATGATCAGCTTAGTGGTGCCGGGGATCTCCTGGGCAAAGGCCTGGCGGATCATGGCATCGGTTTTGGTATCCACGGCAGAGGTGGAATCGTCCAGGATCAGGATCTTGGGCTTTTTCAGCAGGGCTCTTGCAATACACAGCCGCTGCTTCTGGCCGCCGGAAACGTTGGTGCCGCCCTGCTCGATGTAGGTATCGTACCGATCCGGGAAGGACGCAATGAAATCATGGGCGCAGGCAAGGCGGCAGGCGTGCTCCATTTCTTCGTCGGTTGCATTGGGATTGCCCCAGCGCAGATTCTCCTTGATAGTGCCGGAGAACAGCACATTCTTCTGCAGCACCATGGCCACATTGTCCCGCAGGACCTCCAAATCGTAATCCTTCACATCCACGCCGCCTACCTTCAGCGACCCCTCGGTCACATCGTAGAGCCGGGGGATCAGCTGCACCATAGTAGACTTGCTGGAGCCGGTACCGCCCAGAATGCCCACCGTCGCGCCGGCAGGGATATGCAGATTGACTTCCTTCAGCGCCCGATGCTGGGCTTCTGCACAGTAGCGGAAGGAGACATTTTCAAAGTCAATACTGCCGTCAGCCACAGTCTTCACCGCACCGGCAGGTGAGGTGAGATCCGGCTCTTCCGTCAGGATCTCATAGCACCGGCGCATGGGGGTGCGGGACATGGTCATCATCACGAACACCATGGAAAGGTTCATCAGACCCATCAGGATCTGGGTGGTATAGGTGAACATGGATGAGAGCTGACCGGTGGTCAGGCCGATGTCTGGGTTGTTGCCGGAACCCACCACCATCCGCGCGCCCACCCAGGAGATGGAGAGCATACAGGCATACACGCACAGCATCATAATGGGACTGTTCAGGGACAGGATCTTTTCCGCCTTGGAGAAATTCTTTGCCAGATCGCCGGAGATCCCGGTAAACTTCTTGGTTTCTTTCTCCTCCCGGACAAAGGACTTCACCACCCGGATGCCGTGGATATTTTCCTGCACCACATTATTGAGCTTATCCAGCATCTTAAAGCCCCGGTCGAAGATCTTGAAGACCAGCGGCACCAGGCTGGCCAGCGCCACAATCAGCACCGGCATGACCTGTAGGTAGATGGTGCTGAGCTTCACGGAAAGCCGCAGTGCCATGGTCAGCGCCAGCACCAGCATCATGGTGCAGCGGATGGTCATGCGGATCATCATCTGGAAGGTCATCTGCAGATGGGCAACGTCCGAGGTCAACCGTGTAACGATGGATGCGCTGGAAAATTTGTCAATATTGGAAAAGCTGAAATTCTGGACACGGTAGAACATATCGTGCCGCAGATTTTTGGCAAAGCCCGTAGCCGCTTTGGACGCAAAGGTAGCGGAGGCGACACCGAAACACAGGGATGCCAGGGCGCACAGCACCAGCTGAATGGACTTGGTGATGACCACATCCATATTCTGCAGGCTGACACCGTAATCGTACAGGTCCGCCATGACCAGCGGGATCAGCACTTCCATGGTCACCTCGCCGATCATGCACAAGGGGCTGAGCAGAGCCGGCCATTTGTACTGCCGGATACACCGGGCAAGTCGTTTGATCATGTAAAAAACACGCCTCCTCACGAAAAAACATAACAGATATCTTCAACATTACATTTTAACAAAAAAACGGCAGTTTGCAATAGAAATGCAAAAAGTTTACAATTGCTCAGGGATTTGGTATACTGGTAAAAAGAGAGGGCGTGAGGAATGTGAAAGCGGATTGTCATATGCATATGATTTTGGATGGGGTAGACTGGAAAGCGTCCATTCATCGGCATAGCGCCTGCCCTGACGATGAGATGATCCGGCAGGTGTTGTCTGTCTACCGGAAAAAGGGGTATACCTACCTGCGGGACGGCGGCGACCGCTGGGGCGCAGGCCGCCGGGCAAGGGAGCTGGCAGGGGAGTACGGCATTACCTATCGGACGCCCTTAGCCCCCCTGTGTAAGGCAGGCAATTACGGGATGTTCATCGGCACCGGCTTTGAGACCATGAAGCAGTATGGGGAGCTGGTGGTGCAGACCCGGCAGGCTGGGGGCGATTTCGTTAAGATCATGATATCCGGGCTTATGGATTTCTGTACTTTTGGGCGGCTGTCCCAGGAGGGGCTGTCCCCGGAGGAGATCCGGCAGATGATCCACATTGCCCATGAGGAGGGTATGGCGGTGATGGCCCACGCCAACGGCGCAGATACGGTTCTGACGGCTGCGGAGGCGGGGGTGGATTCGGTGGAACACGGAGCGTATTTGCACCAAGAGGCGCTTTCCGCCATGAAAGAAGCAGGCACTGTGTGGGTGCCGACGCTGTCCACCATTGGAAACCTTCTGGGCAAAGGCAGATTTCCCAATGACCAAGTGGAAAAAATACTGGACAGCGCCCTGGCCAATGTGGCCGCATTCCGGGATATGGGCGGCCTGCTGGCACCCGGTACCGACGCCGGTGCCTGGGCAGTACCCCACGGCAGCGAAACGGAGCTTGCCTGGTTTGCCCGGGCAGGGGTCACGGCGGAAGACCTGCAACCGGGTACAGCCGTAATCATGAAAAAATAGTGATTTGTCAAACTAAGTGCAACACTTTTTGAAGTTCAAGATCCCAAAGGTGTTGTGCAGAAACGAATTTAAGAACCTTACGGGGCCTGGCGTTGATCAACGCCAGGTTTCGTTTTAGTGTGGTCGGACTAACCCTG
>JAZOBL010000074.1:0-4841 GCA_045595945.1 Faecousia sp. | reverse complement strand
CGTATGTACAAAGCGCTGGACGGTCTGGGCTGGGCCAAGGACAGCGGCTCCCGGATCACCGAGTCCCACTTTAACCACATCGTGGATCTGGGCGGTGGGCGCTACCTGTGCGATGTGACCTACATCGTGGAAGCAGAGCTTTACCAGGATGACCCCATTACCGTCAATGATGTTATGATTATGGTGGTGGAAACGAAACAGGGTCTGCGGGTGGAATCCCTTCTGGTACGATAAATAAAATGGTCGCCCCCAAGGGCGGCGTGCCATAGTGATAAAATGGTTTGGAACGGCCCCTTTCTCGCTTAACCGCATAAAAAGTTCCCGAAATGCGTCAGCATTCCGGGAACTTTGTTATTTGTTAATCAAAAAAGTTGCCACTTCAAAACTGCAAAGCACCTAAAAAGGATGATGGTTTTCTTGGGATGAGGAAAAAACCGCAGGAATCCTTGGTGGATTGCGAGGATTTTTGACGCAATATTATGCAAATTTACGCCTGTTTTCAGGCATTACTTCCTTATGGAGTGCTGCCCAACACCGGGGATTTTTCGTTTTGTATGAATTTTTGTGAAATTGCAGGAATATTTTGGGAAAAACGGGGAAAAGCACGATAACGGTTCTGTTTTTCTTGACAAATCACAGAAAACAGTATACTCTTTTATGGTATGGACAATGGGAGAACTGTACCCGGAATCGTATAGATCCGGCACCCCCCGGCGATACTGTCCGGAGGGGGGAACCCGAAGGAAGTACCCGCCATACACTGTCTTATCAAACCCAATAGCGAGGAATTCTTTCTATGCGCGGAAGCGGTATTTTAATGCACATCACCTCCCTGCCCGGCCCCTACGGCGTAGGTACCATGGGCAAGGAGTCTTATCAATTTATAGACTTTTTGAAGAAAGCCGGACAGAAGTATTGGCAGATCCTGCCGCTGACCCCTACCGGCTACGGAGACTCCCCCTATCAGTCCTGTTCTGCCTTTGCAGGCAATCACTATCTGATCGATTTGGATCGCTTGGTGGAAGAGGGCCTGCTGCAGCGGCAGGAGATCGAAGAGATTTCCTGGGGCGATGACCCCGGCCGCGTGGACTTTGGCCTTCTGTACCGGCACCGATTGGAAATTCTGCGGCTGGCCTATCGCCGGTTTCAGGATACCCGGGAATTGGATGCATTTTGCAGGGAAAACGGCAGCTGGCTGCCGGACTACACCCTGTATATGGCTCTGAAGGACCGGTTTGCCGGCGCGCCCTGGTATGAATGGGAGGAAGGCCTTAAGTTCCGGGAACCGGAGGCCATCTGGCAGGCTCGCAGGGAGCTGCGGGAGGAGATTTGCTTCTACAGCTTTGTGCAGTATCTGTTTGAGCGCCAGTGGCAGAGCCTGCACCGATATGCCAACCTGGCAGGGGTGCAGATCATCGGTGATGTGCCCATCTATGTGCCTTATGATTCCGTGGATGTCTGGAGCAATCCGGAATTGTTTTTGCTGGATAAAGCGTATGATCCTATTGCGGTGGCAGGCTGTCCTCCGGATTATTTCAGTGAGGATGGCCAGCTCTGGGGAAATCCCCTGTACCGCTGGGAGCTGCATAAAAAAGAGGACTACAGCTGGTGGATCCGGCGGATGCAAGGGGCAGCCGCCCGGTATGATGTGATCCGCATGGACCACTTCCGTGGCTTTGCCGGTTATTGGGCTGTGCCCTACGGAGACGCTACCGCCCGGAACGGCCAATGGCTGCCCGGCCCGGGCTTGGACTTTATCAATGCTCTGCGCACCCGGCTGCCTAAGGTGAAGATGATCGCAGAGGATCTGGGGCTGCTGACCCAGGATGTTCATGACCTGCGGGACGCATCCGGCTACCCCGGTATGAAAGTGCTGGAGTTTGCCTTTGACAGCGATGCCAATTGCCAGTACCTGCCCCATACATACTGCCGCAACACCGTCTGCTACACCGGCACACATGACAATATGCCTTTGCGGCAGTGGCTTTCCGAGGGTGATCCCAAGAGTGTTGCCTATGCCTTAAGCTATGCCGGTGGGGAAAGGGAACCTGTATGGAGTCTGATCCGCCTGTGCCTGGCCAGTGTGTCCGATCTGGCGGTGGTGCAGATGCAGGATTATTTGGAGCTGGGGGCAGAGGCCCGGATGAACTTCCCCGGCACCCGGTCCGGTGATAACTGGACCTGGCGGGTAGAAGAGGGGTTTGCCAGCGATGAGCTGGCGCAGCGGATCTTAAAGCTGACCGCAACCTATGGTCGGCTGTAAAAACAGAAAAGATAACAGCGGGAATGACCAAACTGTCTGTTGGAAATGGAGCATAGTATGAGCTATAATTGTTTGAATATCGTAAAGTGGACGGAAGCCAAGCTGAAGTACACCTATGACGTGTCTTTGCAGGAGGCCAGCGCCCAGGAGCTGCATGAGGCCTTGGGCGAAGCGGTGATGATGGCCATCTCCGATAACTGGAACCACGCCAAGCATACCCGTATGCATACCCGCAAGGCATACTACATCTCTGCCGAGTACCTGATCGGCCGTCTGGTGTACTCCAATTTATATAATTTGGGGATCCTGGATGAGATGAAGCAGCTGTTTGCTGAGCAAGGCGTGGATCTGGCTATTCTGGAGGACATCGAAGATGCCGCTCTGGGCAACGGTGGTCTGGGCAGATTGGCTGCCTGTTTCTTAGACTCTGCCGCCAGCACCGATATCCCCCTGTCCGGCTATGGCCTACGGTATAAGTTTGGCCTGTTTAAGCAGAGCTTTGACGCAAACGGCAGTCAGAAAGAGAACGCGGACGATTGGTCCAAATTCGGCGACCCCTGGTCCTACCGCCGGTATAACCATACGGTAAAGGTGCATTTTCCGGACCATACGGTGCTAGCTGTGCCTTATGATGTGCCCGTCATCGGCTACGGCACAGGCAATATCAACACCCTCCGTCTGTGGCAGTGCGAGGCGGAGGAGGAGCTGGACTTCAACGCCTTCAACGATCAGGATTACCTGCGGGCCCTGACCCAGAAGAACAAGGCCGAGGATATCACCCGTGTACTCTACCCCAACGATTCCACCTGGGAGGGCAAGCGCCTGCGGATCAAGCAGCAGTATGTGCTGTCTTCTGCGTCCCTGCAGGATATGCTGCGGGTGTATAAGACCGCGCATGGCAGTGACCTGAGCCATTTTGCCGATTTCTATGCGGTGCAGCTGAACGACACCCACCCGGCCATGTCTATCCCGGAGCTGATCCGTCTGCTGATGGCAGAAGGCATGGACTTTGAGCAGAGCTTCCAGATTGCCCAGAAGACCTTCTCCTACACCAACCACACGGTGATGGGCGAGGCGCTGGAGAAGTGGAATCTGGATCTGCTGCGCTCCGTTGTGCCGGAGATCGTGGATATTATCTGCCGGATCGATGCCAAGCTGCGCTCTGAGCACCCCGGTCTGTATATCGTGCAGGATAACACCGCGTATATGGCAAATCTGTCCGTTTACGTGGGCAGCTATGTGAACGGCGTGGCGGAGATCCACTCCCAGATTCTGAAGGACGATGTGTTCCACGCCTGGTATGAGGCCTTCCCGGAGCGATTCCAGAACAAGACCAACGGCGTAACACCTCGCCGCTGGATGGGTCTGTGCAACCCCGAGCTGACCCAGCTGATCAAATACCGCATCGGCGGCGACTTTTTGAAGGATCTGGATAAGCTGGGCAAACTCAAGCCCATGATCGATGACGACTTAGTCCGCCAGTTCAACGCGGTCAAGCGCCAGAAGAAGGAACAGCTTTGCGAAGTGATTTACAAGCGGGAGGGCATCCGCCTGAATCCTGACTTTGTCTTCGATGTGCAGGTCAAGCGGCTGCACGAGTATAAGCGGCAGCTGATGAACGTCCTGTCTGTGGTGGATATCTACTTCCGCTTGAAGGACGGCAGCCTCACCGACTTCCAGCCCACGGTCTACCTGTTCGGCGCAAAGTCTGCCCCCGGCTATGCCCGCGCCAAGGCGGTGATCCGTTATATCAACCGGATCTCCCGGATGATCAACAACGATCCGGATGTGGCCGACAAGCTGAAGGTGGTCTTCGTCCAGAATTACAACTGCTCCTATGCCGAGTCCATCATCCCCGCGGCGGATATCTCCGAGCAGATCTCTCCTGCAGGCACCGAGGCTTCCGGCACCGGCAACATGAAGCTGATGCTCAACGGCGCGGTGACCCTGGGTACGCTGGACGGCGCCAACGTGGAGATCGTCAAGGAGGCCGGCACAGAGAACAACTATATCTTCGGTCATACCGTGGAGCAGATCAATGCCGCCCGGGATACCTACTACGCCCGGGGGATTTACGATGTGAACGACCGGCTCCGCCGGGCCATCGATACCCTGGTGGACGCCACTGTGCCCACCGATGACGACCAGAGAGAGCTGTATCACGCCCTGCTGGACGGCACCCATTGGCACAAGGCCGACCACTACTTCCTGCTGCTGGACTACGCATCCTATCTGGATGCTAAGCTGCAGGCCAACCGGGACTATGCAGACCGGCTGAGCTTCGGCCGGAAGTGTCTGATGAATGTGGCCAGCGGCGCCAAGTTCTCCTCCGACCGTACTATTCGCCAGTACGCAGAAGAGATCTGGCACATCGAACCTACTCAGTACTAAAAAAGAACGCCTGCTGTGAGAACAGCAGGCGTTCCTTATTATATAGGAATACCACCGGCTGTGCCGGTGGTTCCAAAAAGCTTTAGCTATGCCCAGTCCCGCCGCCGCGGAAAGCCTCCCCTGTGTATGGCCCAGGCCACCCTCTCTTGCCCCTTCGGGGCAATTCACCTTGAGGGGAGGTGGGCAA
>JAZOBL010000073.1:0-19048 GCA_045595945.1 Faecousia sp. | reverse complement strand
CAGGGTTAGTCCGACCACACTAAAACGAAACCTGGCGTTGATCAACGCCAGGCCCCGTAAGGTTCTTAAATTCGTTTCTGCACAACACCTTTGGGATCTTGAACTTCAAAAAGTGTTGCACTTAGTTTGACAAATCACTATCTTGTAATTATTCGGCATCGTCCAGCAGTCCATAACCGCCGTCGTTTCTGCGATAGACAACAGCAAAGGACCCGCCGTTATCCTCATCCCGGAAGGCAAAGAAATTATGCTCCAACAGATTCATCTGCATGACAGCCTCTTCCCGGGTCATGGGCTTAAAGTAGAAATTCTTTATGCGGACAATACTCAAATCTTCTTCCGGTTCTTCTGCGGTAAAGGAGGTTTCCTCCACACTGCGACTGAATGCATCCTGCCGCAAACGGCGGGCAAGGCGGGTCTTGTTCTTACGAATTTGCCCTTCAATGGTGCCTACCGCCGCATCGATGGATGCAAACATATCGGAGGTGCTTTCCCGCGCCCGGAACCAGGTGCCAGCGCCATGAACCGTCAACTCTACATTGTTGCGGTTCTTTTCCACAGAAAATACAATCAGCGCTTCCGCATCCTCCTCAAAATACCGTGCCAGCTTCATTACCTTTTTCTCGGCATAAGCATGGACATTCATGGGAAGTTTGACTTTCTTCTCACTAAACTGAAACTTCATATGCGGTCGCTCCTTTCTTTGTACCGGTGATCCGGTATATCATTACTATACCATGATTTACTGGGCCGGACAAGGGTCAGGCTTGTAAATCCTCCTCGTCAAGAAGCTCTGTCATTGTTAAATTGTAAATAAGCTCCGCTTTCTTCTCAAACAGTCTTCCCAGACGCACCGCCTGCCGCTGATTGGGTGCCAAAAGCTCCAGGGTCATCAAATTCCCCATCTCGTCATCCAGTGCCATAATTACGGAAAAATCGCCGTTATCTCTGGGGATGACCTGGCTTTTTACAAAACTGCTGCGGCGCAGCTGTCGATTGAATCGGGCAACGGCATTTTCCGCCCGTTGTTTTACGGTATAGGCGATAGAATCCTCCGTAATGGCACCGTCCACCCTGCCCTTTTCCGTGATTTGATACCGCTCTTCATCCACCTGCTCCAAGTGGCCGGAGGCGATCATTTCCGGAATCGCCGTGCACACATCAAAATAACTCAGACACTCATCCTGATAGCACAGCTCGTAAACCTCCTGGGTGGTCATAGGGTAATTGGAACGTGCGGCAACAAACAAAATCAAAACCTTTACATCCATCATATCATGGATAAAACCTAAACGCTGCATAAGCATCACCTCTTTACATTTATTATACAAAATAGCTGCGAAAAATCAAGCACAACCGGTAAGAGCGTATCATAATCTGGCATGAAAGGATGAATGCTATGAGTGATTTTGTTTTCTGCACGCCGAGTCACTCCCCTGCTGTGGAATATGCGTCCCGGTTTCTGCAGCAGGCTGGATACCCGGTGACTGATCAACATACAAAAAATGTAACACACCTGCTCCTGCCGGTACCCAGCTTTACAGCAGAGGGCACTCTTGCAAGCGGTGGTGACCTGCAGGAATTGCTATCCGGATTGCCCCAAGACTTGGTGGTTGTAGGAGGGCATCTAAACCGACAGGAATTAGGTGGCTACACCACCCTGGACTTACTGCAAGATCCAGGCTATTTGGCCCAAAATGCCAACATCACCGCCCATTGTGCCGTCCGGCTTGCCATGAATCAGCTACCGCGTACTTTATGCTGCTGCCCTGTGCTGGTAATCGGTTGGGGACGGATTGGAAAGGTACTGTGTCAATTGCTTGACGGGTTGGGTGCTTACGTCAGTGTATGTGCCCGCAATCCCGCTGACCGGGCAATGGCACAAGCTCTGGGGTATTACACTACCGATATTCCGCAGGCAGATCTGGGTCGCTATCGTGTGGTATTCAACACTGTTCCGGCGATGCTGTTCCCCCACACACCAGCGAATGTACTGAAAATCGATTTAGCCTCCCAACCCGGTCTTGGAGGTACAGATGTGATTCACGCCAGAGGCCTGCCGGGTAAAGATGCGCCGGAAAGTGCCGGCACCCTGATTGCGGAGACCCTATTGAGGATCATAAGAAAGGAGACAATATGACTGTCGGATTTGCCATGTGCGGCTCTTTCTGTACATACGCAGATGTGTTCCCCGCCCTACAGGCAGTGGCAAGCAAGCACACCGTTATACCCATTTTTTCCCACGCTGCCTGGACCATTGACAGCCGGTTCGGTACAGCAGCGGAGCATATTCGTAATGCCGAGGAGCTCTGCGGCAGCAAACCCTTGCACTCCATCGCTCAAGTAGAGCCCATTGGGCCAAAGAAGCTGCTGGACGCCCTGATCATCGCCCCATGCACCGGCAACACCTTGGCAAAGCTGGCAAACAGCATTGCTGACGGACCGGTAACAATGGCGGTAAAAAGCCATCTTCGAAACGGGCGGCCGGTGATCGTTGCGGTATCCACCAACGATGCACTGGCCGGTGCAGCGGAAAATATTGGAAAGCTGTTGGGGCGAAAGCACTACTATTTTGTGCCATTTGGACAGGACAATCCGGAAAAAAAGCCCACCAGTATGGTCGCTGACTTTCAAAAAATCCCACAGACTTTGGAAGCCGCTCTTGCCGGGCAACAGCTTCAGCCAATGATTTTATAAAATACCATATAATATAGTATGCGCCTGTCCGAGCATTCGGGCAGGCGCATAGATTATAACTGTTCAATTTCATCCAGCCAGATCCGGACGGAGGCATCGCTGGGCATCCTCCAATCACCACGAGGGCTTAAAGAGATATTACCCACCTTGACACCGTCAGGCATGCAGCTGCGCTTAAACTGCTGGGTGAAGAAGCGGCGATAAAAGACTTTCAGCCACTTTTTGATGGTCTCCTTATCAAAGTCTTTCTCAAAGGCACGGCTGGCAAGAACATAAATCTTGCTGGGCGCAAAATCATAGCGCATCATATAATACAGGAAGAAATCGTGGAGAGCATAGGGACCCACTAAATCCTCTGTATACTGAGAGATCTTGCCGGACTCATCCGGTGGCAACAACTCCGGGCTGATAGGCGTATCCAGAATATCCGTCAGCACCGCCTTAGAGGCTGCAAAAGCAGGATTTTCCGCAATCGCTGCGATCATCCAGCGGATCATAGTCTTGGGGATCGACGCATTGACCCCATACATGCTCATGTGGTCACCATTATAGGTGCACCAGCCCAGTGCCAATTCACTCAAATCACCCGTGCCAACAACAATGCCGTTGACCACACTGGCGTAGTCCATAAGGATCTGCGTCCGTTCCCGCGCCTGAGAGTTCTCGTAAGTGCCGTTGAACACGGTCGCGTCATGGCCGATGTCCCGGAAGTGGGTGGTGACGGCATCCTTAATGGAGATTTCCTTACTGGTAATTCCCAGAGTCTTCATCAGCTCCCAAGAGTTACGGTAGGTGCGGTCAGAAGTGCCAAAGCAGGGCATGGTAATGCCATGCACATCGGTCATGGGGCGACCCAGCCGCCGCATAGCCTCCACCGCAACCAGCAGCGCCAGCGTAGAATCCAAACCACCGGAAATACCCAGCACTGCCTTTGCCCCGATCAGCTCCAGCCGCCTTGCCAGACCTGTCACCTGAATATTGAAGATGGACACGCAGCGCTCCATTCTGTCCTCCCGGACAGACGGAACAAAGGGCAATTTACTTAGTTTGTACAGGCTGCCATCTGCCCGCAGGTTACTGCAACAGCAGTCAACGTTGCGCATAGGCTCGATCTTTGCATAGAAAGAAGTCGCATCCCGGACGCTTTTGTTCTTCCGGCGTTCGCTGCGGACCATGCTCACATCCACATCCTGCACCAGCATATAATCCGTCTGGAGCTCCTGGGTGTTTTCCGCCAGCAGATTACCGTCCTGGGCAATCAGGCTGTGACCGGAGAACACCAGATCCTGGGTAGACTCCGTGCAGCCGGATGAGGTATAGGCATAAATGCAGCTGCAGATAGAAGATTGGTGCTTCACCAGATCCCGCCTGTAAGCCCGCTTGCCCACAGTCTCATTGGAGGCAGACAGATTGACGATCACTTCCGCGCCGTTGAGAGTCAGCATGGTAGACGGGGGCATAGGCGACCAAAGGTCCTCGCAGATCTCCATACCCAGTTGAACACCGTCACCGAGCCGGAAGATCAAGTCTCTGCCTACAGGGATCTCATAGTCTGCATCCAGACCGATTTGTCGGGCGTTGACGGTTTTCTGGATCAGGTCCTCCGAGGAAGAGAACCAGCGGCGCTCATAAAACTCTTTATAGTTCGGCAAATAGGTTTTGGGAACGATGCCCCAAACTCTGCCCCCGGAGAGCAGGACACCGCAGTTATACATTTGTCCGCCGATCAGCATAGGTGCGCCCAAGGCAATGCTGACCGCAGGATATTCCTGTGAATAGGCGGTCACTTCTGCCAAGCCTGCCACAGCTGCGTTCAGCAACTTCTCCTGAAAGAACAGATCTGCGCAGGTATAGCCTGTCAGCGCCAACTCCGGAAAAACAACCAAATCACTTTCCTTTGCGTCAGCTTCCGCAATCATTCTGCAGATACCCTTTACATTGGCAGTGACATCAGCCACCCGCACAGGGGGTACGGCACAGGCAATACGAATATAGTCCAGCATGGAATCCCTCCATCTCGTTTTCTTCATTTATCATACCACATTCTTCCCATTTTGCAACAAAATTAGCAACAAAAAACAGTACCCGGCCTATGCGGGTACTGTTTTTATCGGTTACACAGTCTTCAGTTTCTCTGCAAGATCCGTCTGCTCCCAAGGGAGATTCTCCACACCGAAGTGGCCAAGACGGGCTGTGGGGCTGTAAATGGGCCGGCGCAGCTGCAGCTTAGAGATGATACCGCCGGGGGTCAGGTCACAGTGTTTACGCAGCAGAGCGGTCATCTCCTCATCGGAGATCTTGCCGGTACCGTAGCTGTTGACGCGGACAGAGACAGGCTCCGCCACACCGATGGCGTATGCCAGCTGCACTTCCACCTGCTCTGCCAGACCCGCTGCCACCAGATTCTTAGCCATGTAACGGGCCATATAAGCACCACTTCTGTCTACCTTGGTAGGGTCTTTGCCGGAGAAGGCGCCGCCACCGTGAGAGAAATAGCCGCCGTAGGTATCCACGATGATCTTTCTGCCGGTAAGACCGGTGTCGCCGTTGGGGCCGCCGATGACAAAATTGCCGGTTGGGTTGATGTGGATATTGGCTACATCGGCAATATCAAAGCCATACTGCTTCAGTACGGGAGCAATCACACCTTCCCGGACATAGCGCCGCAGCTCACCAATTTCAAAATCGGCGCTGTGCATAATAGATACCACCACTGTATCAATTCCGATCACCTTTCCATTCTCGTCCAGTTCCACCGAGACCTGGGTCTTGCCGTCGGGGCGAAGCAAGTCATTGCTCTGTACACAAGCGGTCAAACGGTTAGACAAGGCTCTGGACAGAGCTGCAGGCAGGGGCATCAGCTCCGGGGTCTGGGTGCAGGCACCGCCGAACATCATGCCCTGGTCACCGGCGCCGCCTACCTCATCGTTGGTACCCAGCGCAATGTCCGCAGACTGGGTATGTACCTTGCAGAGGATCTCTACCGTTTCCGCATCAAATCCGTCACCGGGGTTGGTATAGCCGATGGAGCGGATCACATCCCGGGCAACGGCCTCGTAGTCTACCACCGCTGTGGTGGTGATTTCACCGCAGATCAAGCAAAAGTCGGTGGTGACCATAGTCTCGCAGGCCACGCGGGCATTGGGATCTTGGGCAAGGCATGCGTCCAGAATGCCGTCGGAGATGGCATCTGCCACCTTATCCGGATGGCCGCAGGTCACACATTCGGATGTAAACAATCTTTTTTCCATAGTAAATCCTTTCAGTAGTCTGGGTAAGCACAAATAACCTTCTTTTTGACACAAAAAACCGCACACCGAGCATTCGATGTGCGTTCTATCGAATCCTCATCTGTCGTTGCCGCCGGATTTGGCACCTTGACTAAACAGGTTGCCGGGTTTCATCGGGCCGTTCCCTCCACCACTCTTGATAAGGCTTATATGCAGTTGCTACATTATTCTACAGCAAATTCTCATATTGTCAAGTGTTCCGGCGAATTTTTTCAAAACAAAATGTTCATAATTCCTCTGTAGACTTTTCTTCCAAAAAATGTTATCATAAAAATAATCTAGTTAGGAGATGAGCCATTTGAAAAATCTTCGCCGCGGATTTGAGCGTTTTTGCTTCCGCAACCGCACCAAGGGGATTCCCAATTTGATGCTGTATGTATCCCTTGGCAGCGCGATCGTATATCTGATGAGTACCATCGCAAACAACTATATCCTGTACGATGCCCTGTGCTTTGACAGAACCCGGATTTTGCAGGGTCAGGTTTGGAGGCTGTTTACCTACGCCTTTACTTACAACGCTGGCAATATTCTTATCACCGCCATTGGCCTTCTTTGCTATTTTTCCTTGGGACGGGCTATGGAAAACGCTTGGGGTACACTTCGGTTTAACCTGTTTTATCTGACCGGCATTTTGCTGATGGATATCTATGCACTGGTTTTTGGAATCAACGCAGATATTTATTATCTGAATTTAAGCCTGTTCCTGGGATATGCCACCTTGTATCCGGATGCCCACTTCCTTTTCATGTTTATTATCCCAGTGCGGGCGCGGATCTTTGCGCTGATCGATCTGGCTCTGGTCATCTTCGAGTTGTTTGCCTATCCCTGGCCCTACAACTTTTTCCCCGTGGTGGCGCTGGCAAACTACTTCCTGTTCTTTGGAAAAGGCGTATTGAACGTGATCCCCTACTCCTGGCGAGCCAACGCCGCCCGGCTGTTCCGGAAGAAGGCTCCCAAAAAAACAGGCACGATCCCCTTTAACAAGGCCGGGTCTTATCAAGCCACTGTTGCCACACCCAAAGCGGCTTACACCCACCGGTGTACGGTCTGCGGACGCACCGATGTGAGCAATCCGGAGCTGGAGTTCCGCTACTGCTCCCGCTGCAGCGGCTACTACTGCTATTGTCAGGAGCATATCAGCAATCACACCCATATTGAGTAAAAAATACGACGGACAGCATCGTCCGTCGTATTTTTATGCTTTTCTTTTGTAGAGGCACATTTCATAGTCAATGCCGTTTTCACAGCCAGACTGGAGGACCTGTGCCAGCTCCCAGGCAGGATCCGCATCCAGATTTGGGAAGAAGGTATCCGATTCCGGAGTGGCGTGCACCTTGGTGATATAAGCGGTGTCACACATAGGAAGCATCTGCCGGTAAATGCTGCCGCCGCCAATGACCATAGTCCGGGGATACTGGGCCGTCAGCGCTGCCGCTTCCTCAGGACTGTGGCAAACAACCGTACCTTCGATGGCATCGGTATTCCGGCTGAGCACCACATTCACCCGATTCGGCAAAGGCTGCCCGCCGGGAAAGTCTGCCAGAGTCCTTCTGCCCACGATGACGCAGGCACCTTTTGTAGTCTCCCGGAAGAATTTCCGGTCTGCAGACAAAGCCACCGGTTGAGTGCCGTCTTTACCGATGCCCCAGTCGTCATATACCGCAACGATCAGTTCCATATTCCACCTCAGATAGCCATAGGTATCTCAAACTCGAAGGGATGGAACTGATAGTCCTCCACCTTAAAGCTGTCCTTGGTGAACTGATAGAAATCCGTAATGCTGCTGTCCAGGGTCACCTTGGGGGCAGGATAACCCTCCCGCTCGATCATAGCCTTTACTGCGGGAATATGCCGGTCATAGATATGGCAGTCGGCAATCACATGCACCAGCTCACCGGCTTCCAGACCGGAGACCTGTGCCATCATCATCAGCAGCATGGCATACTGGCACACATTCCAGTTGTTGGCTGTGAGCATATCCTGGCTGCGCTGATTGAGGATGGCGTTAAGAGTATTGCCGGATACGTTAAAGGTCATGGAGTAGGCGCAGGGGTACAGGTTCATCTCGTGCAGATCATCAAAATTGTAGATACTGGTAAGGATCCGGCGGGATGCGGGATTATGCTTCAAATCATACAGTACACGATCCACCTGGTCGAACATACCCTCTTTGTACTGGTGCTTCACACCCAGCTGATAGCCGTAGGCCTTGCCAATGGTGCCGTCTTCGCCTGCCCACTCATCCCACACGTGGCTGCCCAGGTCGCAGATCCGGTTGGACTTCTTCTGCCAGATCCAAAGCAGCTCATCCAGGGCAGACTTCCAGTAGGTCCGTCGCAGGGTCATCAGAGGAAATTCCTCCTTGAGATTGTAGCGGTTCACCACGCCGAATTTCTTCACGGTGTGGGCCGGTGTGCCGTCCTCCCAATGGGGGCGGACATCCAGTTCCGTATCGTAAAAGCCGTTTTCCAGAATGTCCCGGCAGGTTTGGATATATAGCTCGTCTGCTCTGCTCATGGTGGTTTCCTCCGTATTTTGTGGATTTTTATCATTGTACCACGATTTTTCTGTAATCGCAAGAAAAATAAACGGCAGAAAGCAACCTTTCTGCCGTTATAGAAAACTTTGTGTAGTAGCCTGAAGTTTAGAATAATCTTCAAGCTGCTCCGGAGCAATTAATGTCGCTCCCAGCTGTTCCAGCTCTGCTGCCGCAGGTGTGCCGTCATCATAGCAAAACACGGGGCTCCAGTTTCCGCGCAGGTTCTTCACCGTACCATCCCATGTGCCGCCGGTTTCCAAGCTGCTCTGAGCAACTACTGTAAGATGCCCCAGCCCGTGGATCACCCGATTCCGGCTTAACGCCCGCTGGGAAGAAAACGGCAAATCAAAGCTATCCTCCGAAAGATACAGCACGTTCTCACAGGGTTGGTGATTTTCCAGCTGGTCCGCCACCACAGAAATGACTTTTCCGCCAGCATCCAGGCAGGCGTTCTGGGCAATTTGGTCAGCTCCACGAGCATTACCGGACACAAGGGTAATCCCCTGCCGCGCTGCCTCCCTGCCTGCCCGAACGGCAAATTCCTGATTGAGCAATCGTAAATTCCGGCTGCCAACCAAGGCGATCATCTGGGTATCCAGCAGGGACAGATCTCCTCTTGCCCATAAGCATCCCGGTGTGTCCAACCCCAGTTTCTGCCGCAACACAGCAGGATATGCAGGATTCGCTCTGGTCACACTCAGGCATCCCTGCCGCTTTCCACGGGCAAGATAGTGTTCCAGCAGCTCCGTTTCCGACAGTAATGTCAAAATTCTTTCTGCATATGCCTTATTGTATCCCAAGGCCAGAATATCCTCTTGCTTCAGTTCCCGGTCACCTTGGGGATCTTTATTCTGCTGCGCCCGCTGGGTCAGTTGTCGGAATTGCGCAACTGTAAGTGGGTTGCGCTCCGGATTACCAAGGTGAGAGGTCAGCAGCAGAAAGCCCCGTTCTGCGCCGGTCAACGGAAACGCTTCTTAATAACAGGCGCCTTGATTTCTTCTTCCGTCAGGCTGCCGTCAACACCCAGAAGCATAGGTTTAATGGTATATTGAGAGAATTTTGCGATCTCGTCCAGCTTTGCCTTCTCCGGGAAATTGCCCACAATGGACCATGCCACGCCCTTGCGCTTGGCTCTGCCGGTTCTGCCGATTCTATGGACGTAGTACTCATTTTCCTCGGGAATATCAAAATTAACCACACAGTCCACATCGTCCACATCAATGCCCCGGGAGGCAACATCTGTGGCGATCAGGATGGCCAGTTTGCCGTCCCGGTAGCGCTGCATGGTCTTCTCCCGCTGAGATTGACGGATGTCGCCGTGGATACAGTCGCAGTCTGCACCGGCTCTCTGGAAATCATCACTCAGGCGCTGACACATATGCTTCGTGTTGCAGAAGATCATCACCCGCTCGTAGCCTTGGGTACGGATCAGCCGCAGTGTCGTCTCCGCCTTTTCCAGCGGTGTTACTGTAATCGAATATTGATCAATATCCGGGCGGTCCTCCCGCTTAGGTTCAACGGTAATCTCAACTTCATCCCGTTGGTACATCCAGGAAACGGTCATGACTTCCTGGGAGATGGTCGCGGAAAACAGGCCAAGGTTTTTCCGATTCTTGACCTTTTCAATAATTTTGGTCACATCCTTGAAAAAGCCCATATCCAGCATCCGGTCGGCTTCATCCAGAACCACGGTTTGAATTTTGTCCAAACGGATATTCTTACGGTTGTAGTGATCCATCAATCTGCCGGGGGTGGCCACCACGATCTGGGGATTCTTTTCCAGTTGCTTGGCCTGACCAACAATACCCGCGCCACCGTAGAGCACCGCCACGCGGATCCCCTGGTAATAGGTCAAAAGGCCCCGCAGTTCATCCCCGATCTGGATGGCCAGCTCCCGGGTGGGCGCTAAAATCAGTCCCTGCACCGCCTCGCTGTCAGCATCCACATGCTCGATCATGGGAATTCCGAACGCAAAGGTCTTGCCGGTGCCGGTAGGGGCCTTGGCGATCACATCTTTCCACTGCATAAATTCCGGGATCGCCTGTGCCTGAATGGTGGTGGGATAGCCATATCCCTTTTTCTCCAGCGCCTTCAACATGGCTTCAGACAGGCCTAAATCACGAAATGTCACATTCTTTTCATCCATAAATGGTTACATCCTTTAATTTCTTCAGTAATCCTTCATGACATTTTACCAGATTTTCTTTTTCTTTGCAACCTTTCTGCCCCGATTTTCGACGCATACGGCAAAATTGGTAATTTTTGTATTTTGTAAGGATGTCAACTGTGGACAAACCGGATAGAATATGTTATATTTTAGGTTGATATATTATGTGCAAACAATTGTTGCAATAAAAAGGGAGGCAACCGCAATTATGGGTAAACTAATTGTGATTGAAGGAACCGACGGCTCCGGCAAGTCCACCCAGTTCCGGCTCATGTCCCAGCATCTGGAACAGGATCACATCGCTTTCAAACATCTGGTCTTCCCCCGTTACTCCGAAGAAAGCTCTGCGCTGATCCGGATGTACCTCGGCGGGCAGTTTGGCTCAAAACCTACGGATGTGAACGCCTTTGCCGCATCTGCATTTTATGCAGTGGATCGCTACGCCTCCTATAAAATGGATTGGGGTCAATGGTATGAAGAGGGCGGCCTTATTCTGTCCGACCGATACACTACCTCCAATGCCGTTCATCAGGCATCTAAAGAACGCGGCGCAGACAGAGAGCAGTATCTTCACTGGCTATACGATTTTGAATACGAAAAACTGGGTCTACCCCGTCCGGATCTTGTGATTTATCTGGATGTGCCCACGGACTTTACAGAGAAGCTCCTGCGTCACCGAGAGCAGGATACCAACACTAAGGCAGATATTCACGAGCAGGATATGCAGTATCTGGCCACCTGCCGGGAGACCGGTCGGGCCGCCGCAAACTACTACGGCTGGACAGTCATCAATTGTGTAGAAGATGGACACATGCGCTCCATGGAGGCGATCCACGAAGAGATCTACCGTCATGTGCGCCGGTGTCTGGAGGAATAAGTATGGTATATGTATTATTGGGAACCGGTTTTGAGGAAATAGAGGCCATCACCCCTGTAGACCTGCTGCGCCGGGCCGGCGTGCCGGTCCTTACAGTGGGTGTCACCGGCAAGGTGGTATCCGGCAGTCACAACATCGGTGTAGAGGCAGATATCCTGCTGGAGCAGATGGATCTGACCGATCTGGAAATGATCGTTCTGCCCGGCGGTCTGGGCGGCGTGGCGTCTGCCCGGGCAAGCAGAGGAGCGATGGAAGCCTTGAAATTTGCCTGGGAAAATGACAAATATGTAGCTGCCATCTGTGCCGGGCCTACCGTGCTGGCAGATCTTTCTATCACCGACGGCAAATCCGCCACCTGCTATCCCGGCTGTGAAAGCGGTATGGGCAGTGCCAATATGCGCGCTGATGCTGCTTGCGTGCAGGACGGCAAGCTGATTACCGGCACATCCGCCGGCTGCGCCATTCCCTTCGGTCTGAAGCTGATCGAGGTATTGAAGGGCACAGATGCTGCGAACGCAATCGCTGACCAGATTGTGATTCGCTGACAGGAGGTTACGCATATGGAAGAGAATCGCAAAAATCATCTCTCTGAAGAGGAGCAGAATTGGCTGAATGCCTTAATAGAGGGCGAAAGCATTCCGGAAGAACCCACTTCTTATCATGATGCCCCGGTAGCGGAGACACCTGCTCCCGGGGAGGAACTTCCCTTTTGGGAGGCCTATGATCCATTTGAAGATATCCCTGTTCCGGGTGGAAATGAATCCTATGTGGAACCCCCCGCCCCGGAAGAGATCGGCCCGGATGAAGATGCCGTGTATCAGGCAGGCTTGACCCATCCTCAGGATGCGGAGCTGGAAAAAATTTTGGCAGAGGACTGGTCTTCCGTAACAGAGGAGTCCACCATTGTGTCAGAAGAGATCCCCGAAGAACCAGTACACGTTGTTCCCTCCGGTGACGATCTGCCGGCATCCGACGATGCTGAGACCGAACCCAGAAAGGGTCGCCCAAAGGCTAAGAATATTTTCAGCCAGCTGGGCATTCCCCATATCCTGGCCACCGTGGTCTGGATCGCCCTGATCGTTGCCATCGGTGTCTCTCTGGGGCGGTTGCTCTGGGTCTGCTGTTCCGACATTATGGCATTCGGCAAGGCATCCCAGGAGGTGACCGTCACCATCACTGAGCAGGATGATATTGATTCTGTTTCTCAGAAGCTGGGCAAGGCCGGACTGGTACGCTATCCGGGTCTGTTTAAGCTGTTTGCCGAGCTGACCGGTAAGAATGAGAATATCAGTGCGGGTACCTATACCCTCAATTCCCATCTGGATTACAACGCCATGATCAACGCTATGGTCTACTATGGCACCGCCCGGAACGAGGTCGATGTGATGTTCCCGGAGGGCGCAAACTGTGCCCAGATCTTCGCCCTTTTGGAGGAAAACGAGGTATGCTCCGTGGCTGATCTGGAAGAATGCGCTGCCAACGGAGAGTTGGGTGACTATTGGTTCCTAGAAGGAGTTCCCCGGGGTGATAAGTATTGTCTGGAGGGGTATCTTGCTCCGGATACCTACACCTTCTACACCAATGATGAGCCTGCCCGTGTTTTGGCAAAGTTCCTGAACGAATTTGAATCCCGTTTTACCGATAAGATGGTGGAAAGCTTTACTACCCTCCAACAGCGCTACACCGATATGATGGCAGAAAATGGCTACGACGACGCTTATATTCAGGCCAACCCTCTGACGTTGCACCAGGTGATCACCCTGGCATCCATTGTGTCCAGAGAGACCTCCTCTGATGCCGAGGGCTATACGATTGCCTCTGTCTTCTACAACCGACTAACCAGTCCCCTTTATCTGTATTTGGATTCTGATGCCACCGTGTATTACGCAATCGGTGACTACTTTGGTGAAATCGATGAGCTGACAGAAGAACATCTAAATATAGACAGCCCCTACAACACCCGCAAGCATCAAGGTCTGCCTCCCGGCCCCATCTGCAACCCCGGTGTGCAATCCCTGTATGCGGCGCTGGATCCTGATGAGACTGATTACCACTTCTTCCTGTACGACTATGACGCCTACAGCCACATTTTCTTCAAAAACTACGCAGAGCATATGTCTTATCTGCACAATATTGAAGTGGGGTAATTATGGCTAAATTGGAATTGTTAAGTCCCGCCGGAGATATGGAACGGCTGCAAATGGCCGTTCTATATGGCGCAGATGCGGTGTATCTGGCAGGTACTGCGTTCGGTATGCGCTCCTTTGCGGGCAACTTCACACCGGAGGAGCTGCCCACGGCCGTGGATTTTGCCCATAGCCACGGTGTCAAAGTCCATGTGACGGTAAACACCATGCCTCGTAACGAGGAAGTGGTTAACCTTTCTGCCTATTTGGAACAGCTTCAGGATGCGGGTGTGGATGCGCTGATCCTGGCAGATCTGGGAGCATTTACCTTAGCCGGAAAGTACGCCCCCAATTGCCATCGACATATCTCCACCCAGCAGTCCATTGCCAATTATGAGTGCGCCCGAGCATGGTATGATCTGGGTGCCCAGCGGGTGGTTCTGGCAAGAGAACTGAGTTTGGACGAGATTCGGGTCATTCGGGAGAAGACGCCCAAGGATTTGGAAATTGAGACCTTTGGTCACGGCGCTATGTGCGTCAGCTACTCCGGCCGGTGTCTGCTCAGCAACTATATGACCGGCCGTGACTCCAACCGGGGTGCCTGCGCCCAGCCCTGTCGCTATCAGTATGCGCTGATGGAGGAAAAGCGACCCGGTGAGTATTTCCCGG
The DNA here is from genome assembly GCA_045595945.1 of Faecousia sp. Taxonomy (GTDB): domain Bacteria; phylum Bacillota; class Clostridia; order Oscillospirales; family Oscillospiraceae; genus Faecousia. The sequence continues at coordinate 4,683 of JAZOBL010000073.1, read as the reverse complement.
TGTTTGAGGACGAGAAGGGTACCTATATTATGAACTCCCGGGATATGTGCACCATTGACCACCTGAAGGATCTGATGGATGCGGGCATTGACTGTATCAAGATCGAGGGGCGGGCAAAGTCAGCATACTACGCCGCCATTGTCACAGGTGCTTACCGCCATGCCATTGATGATATAGCTGCCGGTCGGCAAATTGATCCTGTCTGGCGAGATGAAGTGGATCATGTAAGCCACCGGATTTATTCCACAGGCTTTTACTACGGATATCCCGGGCAGTACACAGAGCATTCCCGGTATATCCGGCAATGGCAGGTATGTGCCATTGTGGAAAGCTGTGACGAGCAGGGTCTTGCCCTGTGCAGCTTAAGAAATAAATTCCATGACGGAGACCAGTTGGAGGTTGTCGGCCCGGATCTGCGGCCCTTCCCCATTACCGCCTCCGGCATGAAGACAACAGACGGCGAGGATCTGGATGAGCCCCGCACCCCTCAGATGCGGTTCTATCTACAGCTGCCCTGCCAGGTACCTGCTATGAGTATCCTGCGCAGGCAAGCGGATCTGTCCGCAAAATAGGATTTCTTTCATAATAGCAAAAATCCCCATCTGTCGAAACAGATGGGGATTTTTGTTTATTGTCCTCTTAATTGCCAGAACGCAACAGCTGCGGCGGCAGCCACATTCAGGGAGTCAACGCCGTGGGCCATAGGAATACAGACCGTATAGTCGCAGCTTGCGATGGTTTCTTTGGAAAGCCCTGTGCCCTCCGTACCCAGAACAATCGCCAGTTTTTCCTCCGCCATGAGATTTTTATCGTCCACCGATACAGAATCAGCTTCCAGCGCCATGGCCGCCAGTTTGAATCCAAGGCTGTGAAGCTCGTCGGTCCAGTTGCTATCTTCAAGAACCGCCCAGGGCAGCTGGAACACCGCACCCATACTGACACGAACCGCCCGTCGGTTTAACGGGTCTGCACAGGAGGGGCACAACAAGATCCCGTCCATACCCAGCGCAGCGGCAGAACGGAAAATCGCGCCCAGATTTGTGGTGTCCACGATATCCTCCAGCACCGCGATCCTGCGGGCATTCCGGCAGATGGTATCCACAGAACGAGGCTTCGGACGGTACATGGCGCACAGGATTCCCCGGGTCAAAGTATAGCCGGTCAGTTTTGCCAACAGTTCCCGGGAGCCAGTATATACGGGAACATCCTCACAGCGGGCAATAATATCCGCCGCCTGTCCCTCCAGATGCTTCTGTTCCATCAGCAGTGCCACGGGAACACATCCGGCATTCAACGCAACTCGGATGACCTTAGGACTTTCTGCGATAAACACGCCCTTTTCCGGTTCCAGACGGTTTCTTAGCTGTGCCTCTGTTAAACCGGAAAACAAAGAAAGTTCCGGCGCAGACAGATCAGTAATTTCAATAATATGTGCCATAACAGCACTCCTTATTTATAATATAGTATCAAGTTTACCACGGCGGGCAGAGAAATGCAAGAATCGGGCGTCTGTATGGAGAGCCGTCCATTGGGGAATCCTGTAACCGGAGGTGTTTTCATGCAGGATTGGGTTTGGCTTTCAGTTGCCGGCGGAGCGGCGGGTGCTGTAAACGGTCTTCTGGGCGCAGGTGGCGGTATGGTGCTGGTGCCGCTGCTCACTGGCTCACGGAAACTACAGGAGCGCGAGGTATTCCCAGCCTCCGTTGCTATTATTTTGCCGATCTGTATCGTCACCTTGCTGCTTACTGCGGATTGGTCATTAACCTTCCGGGATGTACTACCTTATTTGGCAGGCAGCATTGCAGGCGGCATCGGTGCCGGCATTTTGGGGAAACGAATCCCCACCGTGTGGCTGCACCGGATTCTGGGAGTTATTATCTTGTGGGGAGGGATTCGTTACCTGTGCTAGAGCTGCTTTCCTTTCCCGTTGCTATCGTGTTGGGGTTTCTGGCAGGTCTGGGTGTTGGTGGCGGGAGTCTTCTGATGATTTGGTTGACTTTGGTCGTGGAACTTCCCTATGAGACCGCGCGGACGATCAATCTGCTGTTCTTTCTTCCCTCTGCCATCATTGCCACCTGTTTTCGGCAATCACAAGGCTCTGTGCCTATAAAAAAGCTGCAAAAACCAATCCTGGCAGGCGTGGTCTTTGCAGCCGTATTTTCCGTTATCGGACGCTATCTGGATACTGCACTTCTGAAGAAGCTCTTTGGGGGATTGTTGCTTATCACCGGTCTGCGGGAGCTGTTTTACCGCCCGCGAAAGGCCAAATAACCCTCCAAAATCAGCGATGCTGCCACCGCATCCACGGTGTCCTTCCGCTTTTTCCCGTGGTAGTTGTGGGCCGAGAGAATATTATGGGCCTCAACCGTGGTCCGGCGCTCGTCCCACATTTTCACGGGAAGGCCCGTCTGTTCCTCCAGTTTTGCGGCAAATTCTCGGCACAGCTCCGCCCGGGCACCCTCGGTGCCATCCATATTCTTGGGAAGACCCACCACGATCTCCCCAATATCACTGCCCCTGACCAGCTCACACACCTGCGTCAGGGTCTTTTCCATATTCCGGCTATGGATCACGGTAGTTGTACCTACAATGCTGCAAAGCAGATCCGACAAGGCAATTCCCGTGCGCGCGTCACCGTAATCAATACCCATTACTCTTTTCATAGTTTTTGCTCCTTACATTCTTTGATTGCCCCCATTATACAGCAAAATTCCCAAAAAATAAAGAAAAAAATTGTTGACTTACACACCCCTCTGTGTTAGAATGGTTCTACCTGTGAAAAGAGGGCTTTTTTTGTGCGCCTTTTTTCAGCTCCGGAGTGGCCGTTTGTAGTCTGCCACTTGCTAAATTTTCTCTAGCCGGGGTGATACAGGGAGGCAAATTTAAGGAGGTGCCGTTATGCGCGTGAAAGTCACTTTGAGATGCTCCGAGTGCAAGCAGAGAAACTACAACACCATGAAAAACAAGAAGAATGACCCCGACCGTCTCGAGATGAAGAAGTACTGCAGATTCTGCAGAAAGCCCACCATTCACACCGAGACCAAGTAAGGAGGCCCACGAAATGGCAGATGTAAAAAAGGAAAACTGGTTCAAAAGAACCTGGGGCCGGATCTGCAGATACTTCCGTGAGCTTCGCAGCGAACTGAAGAAGGTCGTTTGGTCCTCCCCCAAGCAAGTATTGAAGAGCACCCTGATCGTTCTGGCATGTGTCATCATTGTCGGTATCTTTATTTGGATGTTCGATTTCGTTGCTCGTTTTGGCATTGATGAATTGATCAAGGCCTTCCACTAAGGAGACGAGTTATGGCAGAGGCTGCAAAATGGTATGTGGTCCATACCTATTCCGGTTATGAAAACACCGTAAAGGCCACCATAGAAAAAACCGTCCAGAGCCGTCAGCTGCAGGATCAGATTCTGACTGTTGCCATCCCTCAGGAAACCGTAACGGAAATTACTGAGTCCGGCGTCAGCAAGACCTATGACCGCAAGCTGTATCCTGGCTATGTGTTCGTAAAAATGGTTTACTCCGACGATACCTGGCATGTGATCAGGAATGTCCGCGGTGTGGCCGGCTTTGTGGGCGCATCTGGAAACGACCCCTTCCCCCTGACCGATGATGAGGTCTACGAGATGGGTGTTGAGAAACGAGAGATCATCGTCAACTACACAGTTGGTGATACGGTTCGCATTCTCGACGGTCCTCTCAGTTCCTTCACCGGTGTGGTGGAAAGTATGGAGGTCGACAAGAACTCGGTCAGCGTGATTGTTTCCATGTTTGGCCGGGAAACTCCCGTCGAGTTTGAGCTCGATCAGGTGGAGGTTTTATCCCAATAACGCATCGAACCGATCATTCGGTTGGAACGTGGGAGGGGCATGACGCCCCGAAAGAAATGCGCAAAGCGCATCATTACCACATTTTATTCAGGAGGTGCTTATTATGGCACAGAAAGTCACTGGCATTATCAAGCTTCAGATTAACGCCGCTAAGGCTACCGCTTCCCCCCCTGTAGGCCCCGCTTTGGGTCAGCACGGCGTGAACATCGCCGCATTTATCAAGGAATTCAATGCCCGTACCCAGTCCATGGAGGGCTACAAGATTCCCGTTGTGATCACTGTTTATGCAGACCGCAGCTTCACCTTTATCACCAAGACCCCTCCGACTCCCCTGCTGGTCATGAAGGCCATCGGTCTGGAGAAGGGTTCCGGCGTTCCCAATAAGCAGAAGGTTGGCACCATCACCAAGGCTCAGGTCACTGAGATCGCCAAGACCAAGCTGCCCGACCTGAACGTCAACTCTCTCGAGGCTGCTGAGGCTCAGGTTGCCGGCACCTGCCGCTCCATGGGCGTTACCGTTATTGATTGATTTTAACTGTCCGAGCAAATATTTGGCTCGGTAATGTGGGAGGATTTTTCCGCATCACCACTATAAGGAGGATATAACAAGTGTTTAGAGGCAAAAAGTATCAGGAGAGCGCCAAGCTGATTGACCGCTCTGTACAGTATGATCCCAACGAAGCCCTGGATCTGGTTGTGAAGGGTGCTTCTGCAAAGTTCGACGAAACCGTCGAGCTCCACATTAAGTTAGGTGCCGACCCCCGTCACGCTGACCAGCAGGACCGTGGTGCAGTCGTTCTGCCCAACGGTACCGGTAAGACCCGCCGGGTCCTGGTTTTCGCTAAGGAC